>MGMT01000044.1 GCA_001796525.1 Chloroflexi bacterium RBG_13_51_52
GGCTTGCCCTCCGTTTCCTTGCTGAAGAACTTGAGCAAATAGGAGTCCGGCCCGCAGTTAAAGTTCGTTACATACAGCCCGAAAAGTCGTTTGTCCTGGGCAATCATCCTGGCGGCGCCCAGTATCTTCTGCCCGGCTTTCCAGTACATGTTGGGGTGGGCTTTTATAATCTCGTCTGACATCGCCTGCAGAGGCAGAAAGTCCAGCGGTATTGCCAGCACATTCATATCCCGCAGTTTTTCCGGGATATTCAGCGTCATCGCTTCGTCATAGGTATTGTAGGCTCTGCCAATTAACACGATAGCCTTTTCATCGGGTTTAAGCTGGGAAAGTATCTCCTGCCCCCGCTTTTGCTGCCACTCGTTGAATTTATCGAACGCTTCAAATCCCGCTTGAACGGCTTTCTCTATCAGGATGCTGGAGGTTATCCCTGCTTCCCGCGCCGTTTTCCTCAAGTTCTTTTTCAGCCATGCCCGGCCCCTGTCGGGATGGAAAACCGTCTGCAGCATTTTAGGTCGCTTTTCCGCCGGAGCGTTCAGGGCTTCTTTGATATGCGTGGAGCTAAGCATAAGGTAGGGCAGACTCTGGGTGAGTGGGCAGTTCCACGACTTTTTAAAATCGTCGGAAAGCTTTTCCATGGTGCACTGCACCGGCATAAAGATGAGGTCAGGATTCTTTTCCAGGAGATTGAGCATGTGCCCGTGCGCCAGCTTGATAGGTAAACACGGCTCTTCCACTATATTTTCCACACCCTGCCTTATGATATGCCGGTTGGTAGGATCGGAGAGAATCACCTCGAAGCCAAGCTCGGTGAAAAAGCCTTTCCACAATGGGTATAGTTCATGGAAGAATAAAACCCTGGGTATCCCTACGGTCTTGCCGTTGGGCTTGTCCGGTTTATCTTTCGGGTAAGTACTAATCAATGCCTGGGCGCGTTCTTCGAACAGGTGCGGTATCTTTGAAGACTGCCGTTTCTCCTTTTTCTCCGTGCTGTCCCACTTGCCGCACCGGGAGCCGTAAAAAAGCGGCTTCTCTCCCTCGAAGACGACCTTGTGGATTTCGCAGCGATTGGAGCAGCTCTGGCATTCGAACGAGGAAAGCTCGTATTTCCGACTGGCAAGGTCGAAGCCGCGGAAGTGTGTCTTTCTATTGCTGGACTCCATTTCCTCTTTAGCCAGCATGGCTACACCGATAGCCCCGAGAATATCGTGCTGCGGTGGCACGGTTACTTTCTTGCCCAGAATGGCCTCGAAAGCGGCTTTAACGGCGCGATTGAAAGCGGTGCCTCCTTGGAACAGGATGTTATCGCCGATTTTACGGTCTTCGACAACCTTGGTCAGGTAGTTTTTCACCACCGAATATGCCAGTCCGGCTACCAGGTCTTTTTTGTCGGCGCCCCTTTGTTTGCAGTAGTTCTGCTGTGACTCCATGAAAACGGTGCAACGCTCGCCGAGGTCCAGGGGGTGCTTTGACGCCAGTCCCAGCTTCCCGAATTCCTCTTTGATATTGATACCGAGCTTCTCCGCCTGCTCTTCGAGGAAAGACCCCGTGCCGGCAGCGCAAACTTTATTCATCGCAAAGTCGATAATCGTGCCGTTTTGCAGGCTGATGTACTTGGCGTCCTGCCCGCCGATTTCGAAGATGGTATCGACTTCCGGGCAAACGAAGGAAGCGGCTTTGGCGTGGCTGGTGATTTCGTTATGGATAACGTCCGCCCCGAAGAACTCGCCGGTCATGTAACGTCCCGAGCCGGTAGATCCGGTGCCTTTGATGATTACCCTGTCTCCCAGTTCTTTTCCGACTTCTAAAAGGCCTTGTTTGACAGCTTCGATGGGCTGACTGGCGGTCATCAGGTAGCGCCGCGCCAGCACCCTGTTCTCGCCGTCTATTACCACGACATTGGTGCTTATAGAGCCTATATCCACGCCGATGTAGGCTTCGACAGGTTTTTCCGAACGCAGTTTTACCGGTTCTATTTCAATCGGATAGTTATCGCCCTGCAGTGATGAAATCGTAACAAACTTGTATTCCCGACTGGCTATATAGTCTTTCAAGCGCTGGATGGTGTTATCCCGTAAAGCGCTCTCTTTGCTTGAAAGCGCCGCCCCGGTAGCCCCGAGGGCGGCAAAATGCTCGGGAATAATCAAGTCCTCTTCTTCTAATCCCAGTACTTCCAGCAGGGCGCGCCGGATGCCTTTATTAGCCGCCACGCCTCCCTGGAAAGCGATAGGCTTGCCGAGGTCGCGACCGCGGATTACCTGTCCTTTGAAGTTGCGTATCATCGCAAAGCACAGACCGGCGACGATATCATAGACCGGGGTGCCTACCTGCTGCAGGTGAATCATGTCGCTTTTAGCGAAGACGCTGCAGCGGCCCGCCACCCGTGGCGGGTGCTTTGACTTTAAAGCCACATCCCCGAACTGCTCGATGGGGATGCCCATACGCGAGGCTTGCTGGTCGAGGAAGGAGCCTGTACCGGCAGCACAAACGCCATTAATGGCAAAATCACTAACTTTTGGTAGTTTTTCTCCTGGCTCTTTCTGCAGGACAATGAGCTTTGAATCTTCGCCGCCTATTTCCAGTATGGTTTGTACTTCCGGATGAAAACGGGCGGTGCCGGCTGCCTGAGCGGTAATTTCATTAACGAACGGAATATCCAGCAGCGATGCTATAAGCTGACTGCCCGTGCCGGTGGTCGCTGCTGCCTTGAATAATAAAGGCGGGTATTTTGCCAGCAGCTCTTCCAGAATGGCAAGGACAGTCTCGACGGGCTGTCCTTTGGTGCGGACGTATCTCGATTCGACGATATTGTTGCCATCATCGAGGATAACTGCTTTGGCAGTGACCGACCCGATATCGATACCTAGTTTCATTATTGAACAGACCCCTGCCGTAACATTTAAAGTAAGTTGCCGGGAAAAATTACTCTACTGCTATATATTATAGCCATGTAAAAATTGCGTGTAAACTATGGGTGGTTTTTTAAGGAGTTGTGGGGGAAGCCGTAATGCCCCTTACCAGCTTCCCCCACATTTGATGGAGGAGGGGAAAAAGCCAATGAGGATTAATTCCTGTACTTTAATTTTATAACTCCAGTCCCTATTAAACATCGTACGAAATACCTAAATTTAACAAAAATTTGGATAAATTAGGAAATCCGGGACTAACTATTGGACCTAATGAGATTAATTAACAATGCTATTGAAGAGAGAAATAAAGGTCCAGGAGGATACTTAATGTTCTCACGGAGTCTGCCAGTTGTGTAATTTCTTTTTTTAAAAGTGACTCTTGATTGAGTTGCTTTTCCATTTCATCTACCAGATTGGTCACTATCTTGCGGAGTTCTTCTGTGCCTCCGCCGCTTTTCAGAGCGGTTACCTGTTGTATTACTTCGGGTCTGGCTACTCCCTTAAGTTGACTTAATGCCATGGATAGATTTAAGTCTTGCAGGCCCTGCAGAACGCCCCTGACCTTTTTCCCCTGTTCCTGTCTCTGTCGTTCCTGTTTCTCGTGCTCTTCCTGCTGCCTGGTAAACTGCCGCGAAAGACGCATCAACTCATCGATGCCGCTCTCTTCTTCTTTTGCCATGGTATTTTACCTTGATAAAATGGCTGGGGAGGAAGGAGTCGAACCTTCACATACGGATCCAGAGTCCGCTGTCCTACCATTAGACGACTCCCCAACGATATTAAATTATAACATGTAGTATTATTCGAGACAATCGTCGGATTTTCTATTGACACTAATTTAACAACGGGCTATTGTTATTACAGGAAAGGGGGGATTTCCCGGTGTCCGATATAGTCAAGCTGCAAAAGAAACTCAAGGTCTCTTTCAAAAATCCGGCTTTACTGGAACAGGCTCTGGTTCACAGCTCCTATATCAATGAAAATCCCGATTATATTGTTGGCCACAACGAAAGGCTGGAGTTCCTCGGTGACGCCGTCCTTGATTTTATCGTCGCCGATAAATTATATCAGGAATTCTCAAACCTGAATGAAGGTGAAATGACCAAGCTTCGGGCGGCTTTGGTTAAACGCGATACGCTCGCCCAGCTGGCTAGGGCTATCAAACTGGGTGATTTCTTATATATGGGTAAGGGAGAAGAGTCGACCGGAGGACGGAATAAATCGCCCAACCTGGCGGGCGCACTGGAGTCCGTTATCGCTGCGGTTTATCTTGACCTTGGCATTGATACTACGCGTGACCTGGTTTCCAGGCTGCTCGCTGAAGAGTGGAAAAAGATAACCGGTCCGAGCGCTGGCATCGACTATAAATCGAAATTGCAGGAATTAACACAGTCAAAATACCAGTCGACTCCTATATATCGTCTGGTATCTGAAACTGGCCCCGACCACGATAAAACGTTTACCGTTGAGGTAATGATAGAAAAAAAGGCTTTTGGCTCCGGTACCGGCAAGAGTAAAAAATTGGCGGAAACGGAAGCAGCCCGCTTGGCTCTAAAACGGCTCGCTACTGACTTTACGGAGTAGGTTCTATCTGATAAACTGCTTTTAGAAATATCTCAAATACCTTAGCGAGGTGTAACTATGGGTAGTCGCGGAAATTACGCTCATCGGGAAAAGAAGAAGTCCAGGAAAGAAGCCAAGAAAATAGCCCCGATTACTGTAACATCTGCGCCAGTTGAGGTAGAAGTTGTTAGGAAGAAGCGGAAGCCCAGAGAGGAAGAAGAGGAATAGCCCTGCCTCATTAGATTAGGACATCAGGGGGAGGTTGCCCATGGCTGATATGGCGTCGCTTCAGGCGACTGTTCGCGGTCGTGTGCAGGGAGTCTTCTTTCGGGCATCGGTTGAAGAGCGAGCTATACAACTGAAGTTAACCGGTTACGTGCGCAACCAGTCCGGGGGCGTGGTGGAGGTAAAAGCTGAAGGAGAAAAAACCAATCTGGAAAAACTGGTTGAATATATTAAGGTCGGACCGCCGGCAGCCAGAGTGAAGGATGTTGTCACCACCTGGGGAGAATATTCCGGTAACTTCTCAAGCTTTCGTATCAGGTTTTAATCGGTATAATGTTATGAACTAAGCCTGGAGTTCTACCTTGGCGGATTCAATCAGGTCAAGGTATGCGATTTTCAATCCGAGTGTATCGGCAACTTCACGGTCGGCGTCATAAGGCTCACCGATAAATATCTTGTCGTAGTCTTCCACTTCGCCTTCGTTCGGGTCTTCCCTGACGGTGAATTTTTGCCTTGCCTCGACGATGCCCAGGTCGAAGGGGAGAGTGAAATAAAGGTCGGCTAGTACTTTATCTATTCCCAGGCTGTAAAGGTTTTCCCAGCCTGATGGAGTCTCCCCGCGGTACTTGCTGCTGGGCAGCAGCGAAAGCAGGTTAGGGATGGTGAAACTCCCCGTACCGTTGTATGTCTTTAACGGCGCAACCGTTATCAGGTAGTCGCTGGATAATATGACATTGGGCACCCAGAAAGTAGGCACCGCGAAAGGCTTGGGGAGAGGATTGTCCACTTCCACAAAGATACAGTCTTTCACGTCCAGCGTCAGCACCCGCGGGAAATTATAACCGAGCGCCTGGTATATCGGTCTGGTGGGCACACCGCCCGGAGTACCTTCCAGCAGAAGAATATCGGCATCACTCACTCTTCTTATACTGGATATAATGGCAGCCAGCATATCGGCGCTGGTGGAAACCGGATACGGCAGCGGATAGGACGCTGTAGGCTTAATCAGGACGCGCCGCGCCCTGGCAACCACGGACGGAACTTTAAATACAAATTCCGAGGTATCAAAAATCAATGCTTCCTCCTCAAGGAGATATGCAGGTTTTTAACTTCGCCGTTGTTCTGTAGTGATGGTATCATCGCGGATAGGGTGCGGGTCAGCCAGTCTTTTAAGTAAGGGCTGACCGGTGTATGCGTGCCGTTAATAACCAGTGAAACATCGGTTTCATCATTTTGAGAGACAATCGTTTTTTCAATGATATCGGCTATTCCTGATACATCGTCGTGGGAAAACTGCGGAACGCTGATGTCCAGCGGTGTATCCGTAACCACCGCCAGCAGGAGTTTCGGGTCGGTCAATAATTCCTGTCCCTGTTCGTTGCGGTGGACTTCTATCTTGGGATAGTTGCTGCCCTTGAATCCTTCGGTCAGCAGGATATCAAAGTCCCACAACACAAAATTGGATATATCCTTTGGGTCAAAGTAATCATCCATGCGCCGGTAAATCGCCAGGTGGTCGAGAGAGTTAATAACAGATAACTCGCTGCCGGCCTTGGTGAAACGCCACGTGTCTTTGGCGGCGGTATCAAGGTCATCTTTATGGTGCGAATGCTTGACGATTGCCACTTTATAGCCGCGTTTTTTAAGCTCGGCGATGAGTGCTTCCAGCAGGGTCGTCTTGCCGGAGCTGGATTTACCTACGATAGATATAATCGAACGCATATTATTTTTTCCGCTAAATATTTACTTCTTCATTCCAGTCCAGCATCAGTGTCTGGACGATATCGCCTTCATTAACCTTGTCTTTTTCTTCCGGGATGACCACCAGCCCGTTGGCCAGGCTCATGGACGTAAGTATCCCCGAGCCCTGCGGACCGGTTAACCTGGCATAATAGTGGCCGTTACGCTTCCGGACTATCGCCCGGTCGTAGATACGCCTTCCGGCGTCGTTTTTCACCGTGTTCTCAATGATAGCTTCCACGGAGGGCTTGACCAGGTTCTTTTTACCCATCATTTTCAATAGCGCCGGCCTTACAAAAATCTCGAAGCTGACCATGCAGCTGGTGGCATTACCGGGCAGACCTAGGTGGGGTATACTCTTTGCTTTACCGTTTTTATCCCTGCCCTTTATCTTCCCGAAGGCCAACGGCTTCCCCGGCTTGACGCGTACTTTCCAGAAGACCATCTCGCCGTCCCTGGCCAGGATGTCCTTCACCATGTCGTAATCGCCCATGGAAACCCCGCCGGTCGTCAGTACCATATCTGTATCCTGCGCCTGTTGCAGCTTCTTCACCAGTTCCTTTTCGTCATCGCGGGCTATCCCTAGCATTTTAGGGATGCAGCCGTAGCGCTTGACCAGCCCCGCAACGCTGTAGGCGTTGCTATCATGTATCTTACCCTCGGGCAGCGGTTTATCGACTTCAACCAGTTCGTTGCCGGTGGAAAGCACCGCCACAACCGGACGGCGTATTACTTTAACCCGACTGTGCCCCATAGCGGCCATCATACCCATTTCCGCCGGCCTGATAACGGTATCTTTCCTTAAGACTATCTTGCCGCGGCTGATATCTTCCCCTGCCAGTCTGATGTTTTGATCGGGTCTGGTCTCGGAAAAAACGGCTACTTCGTTTGCCCGTTGTTTGGCCGGGATGTCTTTAGGTTTCTGGTCGTCGGTATCTTCAAACTGCACGACGCTATCGGCGCCGGTGGGAATCGGCGCGCCGGTCATAATGCGTATCGCTGTTCCCGGCGCCACTTCTTTTCGGGACATACCTCCGGCTAATACCGTATCGATTACCTTTAGGATATTTGGCGTTTTTTCGCTGGCTCCTCTAGTATCATCCGACCGCACAGCAAAGCCGTCCATGGCGGAATTATCCAGCGGTGGCACGTTGATATCGGAGATAATGTCCTCGGCAAGGACCTGCCCCAGTGATTCCATGATGGGGACAGTCTCTGTTTCCAGTACATTTACCTCGGCGAGTATCTTTTGCAGCGCTTCTTCAACGCTTAACATTGCTAGGCAGCTCCTTCGGCTATCTTTTTGGCTCGTTCCAGGTCTTCTCTGGTATTGATGTTGAAGAAACTCAAGTGATTCGGGTCGAACTGGTCGATTTCCCTGGCTTCAACGTACCTTACTTTTACATGTTTAAAAAGCTCGACGATTACTTTCTTGCCCTGCTCCAGTATCGTGTTAATGGGTTTGATACAATTCCTGGAATATATGGCATGCAGCGGCTCGTACCAGTTGTTAACTCGCGGTAAAATAAAATCGTAGCCGTCTGCAACCTTTATCATATATCGCAATAAAGACCCGTTTAAAAAAGGCATATCAGCCGCAACAACAAGATTATAAAACGATTTTGATTTTACCAGTCCGGTATATATTCCGCCCAGAGAGCCTTGCCCGGGATAAATATCATTTACTGCTTTTACTTTTGGGTGGTTCGCCAGTTGGGCGAAGGTTCTCTCTTTCGCTGTAACGATAATTATTTCTCTACTGATCGGTTCTACTTGGGATATTACTTTTTCGAGTAGGCTTGTGTTGCCGATTCTTTCTAAAACCTTGTCATGACCGAAGCGTATGCTTTTGCCACCAGCCAGGATAATACAGCTTATATCCAAATCATCTGCCTGTTTTTAGCGCGAACTCAACCCCCTATATATTATTATACTACAGAGAGTCAATAGAGAATAGGGGTTTGGTTTGCATTATTATCAAATAATTGTAAAATAATATATACCAAAAACGTAGAAATTAGTCCTAGTGATTTTAGATACAGGAAGGGCTGAATGGAAGAAGGAAAACCGAGTGGAACCGCCATTTTTGCTTCACTTAGCCGGGCCGCCCACATCTTCTTGGATGGTGAACCGAAGATTCTTCGGGATGATTTTGCCCTGGGGTTGAGTGGTTTACAAAACGAAGTCGAACTAAAAAATGCCCTGAAGGCATTACGCACGCAATTCAGGCAGAGAACAACCCCGGAATTAGCTCAATGTGTATTACATACAATGCGTGGTTTTGCCGTACTGCGGCACCGTTATACCGAGGACGAACTGACTAAAGCTATAAATCGTGGAATATCACAATATGTGATTCTGGGGGCTGGGCTTGATTCCTTCGCCTATCGACGGAGAGACCTTGAAAACAAATTGCACATCTTTGAGGTCGACCACCCAGCTTCACAACAATGGAAGAAATTACGTTTGAAGGAACTCAATATCAGTCTACCATGTAACCTTGCCTTCGTGCCTGTGGATTTCGAAAAGCAGGCATTGACAGATGAACTCTGTAATCACGGCTATAAAAAGAATATGCCGACTTTTTTCTCTTGGCTGGGAGTAACGTGTTACCTTACGGAGGCAGCGGTTTTTCAGACTTTGCGGGAGATTGCTTCTATGCTGCCCGGGAGCGAGGTCGTCTTCGATTATGCGCTTTCAGAATTACTGTTGAGTGACGGAGAACGCAAAATATGGGCTTTAGGTCAAGCAAATCCCAGTGAACCGGATATAACTCAGTTCGAACCAAATAGCCTAGCAAAGCGTTTAAGAGAAACTGGATTTTCTGAGGTGTTGGATTTTGGTACAAAGCAAGCAAACGCTCGATACTTTAACGGCCGCACTGACGAGCTATCTCCATCTGTACTAAATGGGCTGTCTGCATCTGTCATTAGATTATTTCATATCATGAAAGCAAAAGTCTGAGAATACGCTAACCTTTAATCTTCGGGTATTCCCAGTCAATGTTATCGATAATCATATCCGTTACTTTAGTAGGGGGATATTCTTCTAAATACTTTACCTGTGCCGGCAGGTACTTTTTATCGTACTTTTTTACATCTGCTTCTGAATCTCTTATAATAGCCCGTCTTTTACTTTCCTCTAAAGTTATATCAAGGAATATTTTATAGTCGATATACGACGCTAATTCCTTCCTGAATAAGAATACCCCCTCAAAAATCACTATCGTATTTTGCTTAATATGATATTCTCTCTCGACTTCGTATTTGTCTGTATTAAGGTCGAGTGTCTTCAGTCTTAAGGATAATAGTCTCTTCTCTTTGATTGGAGACAGCAACTTCTCAACAATGAGATTAATGCTAAAACTTCTGTGATAGTAATTATCAGCCTGGTCCTTACCGGCGTACCGGATTGCTTTAGGATTATGAAAATCGTCGAGGTGTATTAGCTGCGTCTGATATCCTTTGGTTCTAAGGTAAGTTCCCAGCGACTCCGCAAATTGTGTTTTCCCAGCCCCGTCAATCCCATTTATCCCGATGACGAAGGCTTTATCTTTTTGTTTTTTCTGCTCTACCTCTTCAATGATTTTCTGGAATATCGCCAGCCTCCGGTCGAAGATAACGAGCAGGTCATCGAATTTATTAATGTTGATATCCGCCTGCTCCGGTTCTTCCCCGCCGTAGCCGAAAAGCACGCCTATAGACAGGGAATCGGTATCTCTGGCAGCCTCGATGTCATGGGACCTGTCGCCGACTACCGCCGCCGTCAGCTCGCCGAATTTCCCCTTGATTTTCCTCACCAGTTCCGGTTTGGTCAGGTTATTGTCCTGTATGCATTCTATATAATCGAAGTACCCTCTGATACCCAGAGCTGACATTACAATATTGAGGTACATCGTGGACGCATTGGTATACTGCGCCAGCTTGTAGCCCCGCTTTCTCAAGGCTGCCAGCGTTTCCTTTACTCCCGGGTAGGCTTGCGCCATATCGCGGAATGTTGCTTCATACTCTGCTCGTACCTTTTCTCTGATTTCCGGAATTGATAAATGACTGTCCGGCGGTGTGATAAATTCGTAAAGGCTGCCTTTGGCGGAGGCTGTCGTTACCCCGAAAAATTGATTGATTTCCTCCGGACTGAAAGTGACTTGCCATCCCAACTTGGAAAATGCCCTCTTTATCGACTCGTAGACGGCCGGCAGGGAGGGTATAATCGTCCCGTCCATGTCAAAGATAATCAGGTTGACATCGTTAGGATTTATCATTAGTGGCTTATAGCGATTGCTTTAATACTATTATCTGTGGCAGGCTAGGTAATTTTCCTGCCTTTAGTTCTATTCTGCTTTCCTTCGAACGGGTCACGTTGCCCTTGTCCTTGAGAAAAGGCTCGACATCGGAAATGGGGAAGCTGAGTTTTGCCGTCTTGTAATGCATGGGGATAATCACTCTCGGCTTAAGCTGGTCGCAGACTTTGGCTGCTGTCGCGGCATCAATGGTGAAAAAACCCCCCACCGGAATCATTAAAACGTCCACCTTGCCGATGGCTTTCACCTGGTCGTCTGTTAATTCATGGCCCAGGTCTCCCGCGTGGCAGACGTTTATACCGTCGACATTGAAACAGAATATCGTGTTTTTCCCCCGCTGACTTCCCCCTTTGTCATCATGCGCCGTAGCTACGGCTTTGATATTGATGCCCTTGACCTCTTCGCTGGCTTTCACTATTTTTGGTTTGCCCGCCACGGCCGATACGTTATTGTGGTCGCCGTGTTCGTGGCTTACGGTAACGATATCTGCTGTTTCCTTTATCGCGCTGTGCTTTAGTCCGTCTGAAGTCTCATAAGGGTCGGTGATAATACGCGTGCCTTTCTCCGATGTGATTAAAAACGCGGCATGGGCTAAATACTTTATTTTCATTTACGCGCCTCCTGTGCTCTTATTTCTTTACCTGTGCCAGTACGAAGTTTACCAGCGTCCTGACCGGCACGCCGGTAGCCCCCTTGACCAGGTAGCCCTTATCCTTATCGGTATCGGCGGTCCCGGCGATATCCAGGTGCACCCAGGGAGTCTTGTCCACGAACTCCTCCAGGAACTTGGCGGCGGTGATAGCTCCTCCGTATCTGTTGCCGATATTTTTAATATCGGCAACGTCGCTTTTAATGAACTCTCTGTATTCTTCGAACATGGGCAGCTGCCAGGCAGACTCGCCGGCATCATTCGCTGCGGCGACTACTTTGTCCAGCATTATCTGGTTATTAGTGAAAGCGCCGGAGCAAATTTTCCCCAAGGCTATCTGGCAGGCGCCGGTCAGAGTGGCTACATCGATGATGGCTTTAGCTTTGCGTTTCGCGGCGTAGCTTAAGGCATCGGCAAGTATCAGCCGTCCCTCGGCATCCGTATTGAGTACCTCGATAGTCTTGCCGTTCATGGCGCTGATGATATCGCCTGGCTTCATAGCCGTTCCGCTCGGTAAGTTCTCCGTTGCCGGGACGAATGCCGTTACGTTTATCTTCGGTTTGAGCTGGGCAAGAGCGGTCAGCGTTGCTAGCGCGGCAGCCCCGCCCGCCATATCCCCCTTCATATCCGCCATATTTTCCGAGGGCTTAATGGAAATGCCTCCCGAATCGAAGGTGATTCCCTTGCCGACCAATGCTAAATCGATTTCACTGGATTCACGGCCTTTATAAGTGAGTATGATAAACTTTGGCGGCTGCTGACTCCCCTGTGAGACTCCCAGCAGCCCTCCCATCCCCAGCTCTTTCATTTTAGCTCTATCGAGGATTTCCACTTTGAGCCCGTACTTTTTAGCCAGCTGGCGGGTGGTATTTGCCATTTGCGTCGGCGTCATGAAATTGCCCGGTTCGTTGACCATGTCCCGCGCGTAATTGGCGGCTTCCGCCATTATCTTGCCCCTGGCGATGGCTTTTTCTACCTGCTTCTTTTCCTTGCCGACTATCGTGAGTTCCTTTATCTCCCCGAAGTTATTTTCCTTTTTGGTGATGTATCGACGGAAAGTGTAAAGCCCCAGCATGGCGCCTTCGGTCATCGCCTGGACGGCGTCTTCGGTTTTTATCTTGTTTATTCCCTCTCCCGCGATGACACTGGCTATGCTGCTGACGCCTTTGCCCCGAAGATAGCGGCAGGCTTCGGCAATAGCGCCGCGTACTTTATTGATGGTCAGTTCCTTTTTATTGCCCAGTCCCAGAACAACGACTTTGCTCGCCGGCAGTTTTCCCATGCTGTGCAGGAGCGTAATTTCGTTAATTTTGCCTTTGATATCTTTCTGTTTGATTAAATTTGATATGGCGCCCCCCAGTATTTTATCGATGTCTGCGGCCGCACCTTCGGGCTGTTTCACCCCCTCGAAATGATTGACTATGATGGCTCCGGTTTTTATGCCGGTAATATTATCGGTGGTGGCTTTAATTTCCATTTAAAGGTCTCCTTTCATCGCTTCGCTTCACGTACTACTTTATCAATCACGGACGTAATATCGTTGGACGTATCTACGGTAAAATGGTTGCGGCTGATTTTCTGTGCTGTGGCTTGCAGCTTCTGATAAACTGCCCAGCCCGCGTCGGAGTTGTCCTTAATGTTCTTTCTTTCCATCCTATTTTTAAGTCGCTTTTGCACCAGTTCCGGCGGTGCTTGAACGCTTACCATGATTAGCCTCGCGTTGTGTCGTTCGGCGATATTATAGATGCGTTCCCGGTGTCGCTCTTCGAGATTGGTCGAATCCAGTATGACGGGTATTCCTTTTTTAAGCAGGTCTTCTATTAAATAATATATCGTTCGGAAAAGGTAGGCGCTTTCGTCGGCGGAATATGCCGGCGCGGTGAAAAGCTGCTTGCGCAGGGCGTCGCTTTCCAGGATGAGAAAGGGTAAACGCTCCGCCAGCCGACGGCAGAAGCAGGATTTGCCGGTCCCGGGCAGCCCGCTGACCATGATAAAGATAGGTTGCGCTTCCGCTTCGGGGATCGTGGTAAAGCTACCAGCCAGTCGTTTGGCATCGGCGATAACCTGCGGAACTTTCATCCCTTAGATTATAGATTGTTTCGATCTGTTTGGCTAGACACCATCCAGAGATTGTGCCGGGTTTTCTTCTCCGTAAAAAGCCACGCCCACTAAACCCGGCCCCGTGTGCACCCCCATTACCGGGGTAAACTCGGTAATATATATCTCTTTACATTCGAATTGAGATGTAATCCTGTCTTTCAGTGTCGTTGCCTCTGTAATGGCATCGGCGTGCATTACGGCGACGTGAAGCTGCTGGCCCTTCCTTACTGCCGTATACATCAGCTTTAAGATACGATCGATAGCGCTTTTCATCGTCCTTGGGAGGGCTACCGTATGGGGGTCTGCGTGATTCAGTGTAAAAACAGGTTTGAGGCTAAGGATTGAATTGACCAGCGCGGCAGCCTGCGGTACGCGCCCGCTTCTCGCCAGGTAGTGCAGCGTGTCCAGTGTGGCGAATAAGTTTACCTTTGACATTACGTTATTAACGATTTTCAAAACTTCTTCCAGGGGTTTGTCCAGCGCGGCTACTCTGGCGGCCGCCAGTGCCACCAGTCCCTGACCGGCAGCGGCTGTAGTGCATTCTATAACCTCGATGGTCACGTCATGAAGAGTGTTTTTTGCCATTTCTACTGCCGTCCGCGCTGAATTATACATTGCGCTGAATTTGGCTGGCTCCGTTAAGCAAAGGATGTTGTGTGCATTTCGGCTGGCAGTTTGGAAAGCTTCGAGGTAGGGGGTCGGCGAGGAGGCGGATGTGGTGGGCATTTTTTTTGATTTACGCAGCATTGCATAGAACTCGGTAGGGGTGATGTCTATCCCGTCCCGGTACGTATTCTCATTGATTATCAAAGGGACCGGCACCACTACAATATCAAACGATTTTACCTGTTCCGGGGGTACGCAGGCAGTGGTGTCCGTTACGATAGCTACTTTATTCGTTGGTGCACCCCTTGGGGGATTTCTTTAAGATGTCGGCATAAAACCGGTGCTGGACGTGTTTTTGTTTCTATAGGACATTGCCCGTCTGTGTTTCAAGCGACTTTCCAGTATGGGAGGAACGAGCAGCACTCCCCACATTATTATCAATAGACCCAGGAAAGCAAGATTAATCAAATTACCTGTCGAATGATAGACTATCAGACTCAACGTGAACAGACTTGACGCGGCCAGCAGACTGACCCTTAACCACCGCTGGCGTAAACGAATAAAAACTGCTATTGTCAAAGCCATCCCCATGAAACTTAGTCCTATCCATGGGGCATAATAGTATAGTCGCTCTAAGCTTTCTTCGGAAAATCTGCCCGAAGGTGATATGGCCAGTAGCCAGCCGATGATTATCGGCATCGGCAGCAGCATCAGCGAACTGAAAAGCCAGTCCTTTTTGGTGGTCATGATAACAATGCGGATGAGCCACCAGAGCGCCAGCGCCAAATACACCGGCAACGCCAGGAAAGACCATCCTCTGGGAAGATAAAGCAGCATCAGTCCCACGATGACTACCGGCAGTAGAGTATACCCCAGCCATGGGAAAACCCAGGTAGGTTTACCGTGACACCAGCCGTAGACCGTCGTGGCGAGAATTAGCACCAGAACAAGTGATAGCCAGCCGGGATAATGCCACCAGTTGAGAACGAACAGCAATCCGAAAAGGAAGTGGGGCATCGATGCTAATAATACCTGTTTCCAGCTTCCCTGGCTGTGAGCTTCGTATATCTGACGGGCGATTGACTTGGTGCTGCCCATTTGGTTCAGGCATGT
>MGMT01000045.1 GCA_001796525.1 Chloroflexi bacterium RBG_13_51_52
TTTGTAAAAATATATGGCCTTAAAGCCGCTATGACCTCCGGCGTCGACCTTCTCCGCGGTCTGGCAAAACTGGCGGGTATGACCATCCTGAATATCAAGGGCGTTACCGACGGCCCCGATAACGATAATGCCGCCCAGGCTGACGGCGCTCTGGAAGCTTTAAATAAACACGACCTCGTCGTCGTACATATCGAAGCGCCGGATGAAGCCGGTCACGGCGGCTTTATCGACGCCAAGATAAAAGCCATCGAGGAAATTGATGAGCAGGTCGTCAACCGGTTGCGGGACTACCCCGGCGACCTGTGTGTCCTTATTATGCCGGACCACCCCACCCCTATCACCGTCCGCACCCATACCCCCGACCCCGTCCCGTTTCTAATATGGGGTAAAGGCGTAAAAGGCAACGGCGCCACCCGCTTCACCGAGGCGAAAGCTTCAAGCACTGGTGTTTTTATCGGGGAAGGGTATAAAATAATGGGGAAACTGGTAGGGAAGTAATTATTATTGCCTATAAGAGTAACTGCGCAATTGCGTAAAAGAGGATTTGCGCTGGTCGTCATTCCAGCGTAGGCTGGAATCCAGGGGTGGTGGGGATAACAAAAAGTTTAGTTGGAAAAGGTAATTTTTATGGCTCTAATCGTCCAGAAATACGGGGGCACATCTGTAGCCGGTGCCAATAGAATTAAAAACGTCGCCCGGCGTATTATCAAAAAACGTGAAGCCGGCCACCAGGTGGTGGTGGTCGTCTCCGCCATGGGCGATACCACCGATGATTTAATCAAGAAGGCTTACCGGATTAACGAGTTCCCGGATAAGCGGGAGTTGGATGTCCTGCTTTCCACCGGCGAGGTTGTATCCAGCACCCTCCTGGCGATGGCTTTACACGGCATGGGCTATCCCGCTATCAGCTTGAGCGGTGCGCAGGCCGGCATCAAGACCGACGCCGCTTACAGCCGGGCAAGGATTACCAGTATCGAACCCACCCGCATCACCAGGGAACTGGAGAAGGGCAATATCGTTATCGTGGCGGGTTTTCAGGGCGTTACTGAAGACCTTGATATCACCACCCTGGGGAGAGGGGGCTCCGATACTACCGCCGTAGCGCTGGCCGCTATTCTAAAGGCTGAAGCCTGTGAAAGATACACTGATGTCGATGGCATTTATACTGCCGACCCCCGCCTCCTCCCCGAGGCAAAAAGACTGTCCGAGATAGGCTATGAAGAAATGCTGGAAATGGTGACCTATGGATTCAAAGCCATTCACCCCCGCGCCGTTGAACTCGGTGAGTTTTACGGTGTTCCCATTATAGTCGCGTCCAGCTTCAAGGAAAAACCGGGTACATTGATTCACAAAGAGGTGTCTATGGAAATACGTAATAAAGTAAGAGGCATTGCCCATGACCTTGATGTCGCCAAGATTACCGTGGTCGGCGTGCCGGACCATCCCGGTATCGCCGCGCAAATTTTCGTGCCCCTGGCGGAAGCCGGCATCAGCATCGATACTATTGTCCAGAACGCCAGCGTTAAGAATATCACCGACCTTACTTTTACGATAGAAAAAAGCCAGCTGAACGTCGCTATGGCTGTCGTCGAGCCGATTGCCCGGTCTATCGGCGCTGAAAAATGCGTCGGTGACCTTAATTGGGGTAAGGTCAGCATCATCGGCACCGGCATGCAGAATGCGCCGGGTTACGCCGCCCGAATGTTTGACACGTTAAGCAAGGAAAATATCAATATCCAGCTGATTACCACTTCTGAAATTAGAATAACCTGCATCATAGAAGAAGCCCGGGTTAAAGACGCTGTCCGTGCTTTACACCACGCCTTCGAGCTGGATAAAGAAGCCTGAACGAAGTATAAAAACAAAATCCCCCTTACCATCAACGGAAAAAGGGGGATTAAGGTAGGGGCAGGTTTTAAACCTGCCCTTTTATTTTATCAACCTGCTTTAGACCGCCACTACCTCGGTGACTTCGGGTATTTCCTGCTTTAATATTTTCTCGATGCCGTTCTTTAGCGTCATCTGTGAATGCGGACAGCCGGCGCACGCGCCGACAAGTTTTACCTTTACCGTTCCCCCCTCGATTCCCACCAGTTCCACGTTGCCTCCGTCCCTTACCAGGTAAGGCCTTACTTTATCCAGGACATCCTTTACTTTATCTTGCATTTTAAGCTGAACTCCTATAAAATTTATACAAGGTCTCTATTTAAATTCTATCTGCAACTGGACTATTTGTCAAACAAGGCGTTTTTTGGTGTCTAAATCCCCTTGAATGACTCTTTTTACTGATGTAGAATATATTAATTTAAAGAATATCCTTTGTGGGGATGGAAATGGTACGTGAAGGCGAAAAACAATTAAGATATAAAGAGCAGCGTAGCAAAGAAGCTATCGAAATGGCGATGCAGGCGAACTGGCATGAAGCCGTTGAAATCAACAAGGAAATCATTGAGGTCTTTCCGCAGGATGTAGACACGTACAATCGACTCGGCAGGGCTTATATGGAACTGGGGCAGTACCCGCTCTCTCGAGAAGCCTACCAACGGGCGGCGAAGCTTGACCCGTATAATGCCATCGCCAGCCGCAACCTGCGCCGCCTCAACGACCTAAAAGATTCGGGCCAATTTGAGATTGAAACGGATAAGGTCGAACCCCAGCGTTTTATTGAGGAAATCGGTAAAACTGGCGTCGTTACCCTCGAGGATCTGGCGCCCAAGGAAAAGCGCGCCAGTACCGTAGCTGGTGATAAGGCGGTTCTAAAGATAAATGGCTCTTACTTGGTGGCGGAAAGCAGTCGCGGCGAATATCTGGGTAGGGTTGAATCCAAGCATGCCCCGCGGCTTATCAGGCTGATGCTGGGCGGCAACCAGTATTCGGCGGTGGTCGTCAAGTCAACCGCCGAGGGCATGACCGTCATGGTCCGCGAAATTTTCCAGGACCCCTCCCAGGTCGGTAAGCTATCCTTCCCCCCGAAGGGAATGGAAGAGTTCCGCGCCTATGGCAGTGATAAACTCACCAAAATCGAAGGCGATGAAGAAGACGATGACCCTGGTTATACCATTATCGGCGGCGATGAAGTGGAAGTCTTGGCGGAAGAAGCCGATGAATTGGAAGACGATACGGGCAACGATGACGAGTAGGAAGGATAAAAGCTGATGATATCGGGCAATATAAAGCCGGTCAACATCGAAGATGAAGTAAAGAGCTCTTACCTCGACTACGCGATGAGTGTCATCGTCTCCCGCGCTCTCCCGGATGTGCGTGATGGCTTAAAGCCCGTGCACCGCCGCATTCTTTACGCCATGAACGATATGGGCTTGCGCCCCAACGGCCCCCATCGCAAAAGCGCCCGTATCGTCGGTGAGGTCCTCGGTAAATATCACCCCCACGGCGATTCGTCAGTCTATGACGCCATGGTACGCATGGCGCAGGACTTTTCCATGCGTTATCCCCTCGTTGACGGACAGGGCAACTTCGGCAGCGTTGATAATGACCCTCCCGCCGCCATGCGTTATACCGAGGCACGTCTGGCGAAAATTGCCGAGGAAATGCTGGTCGATATTGAAAAAGAGACCGTCGAATTCATGCCCAACTTCGATGACAGTCTCCAGGAACCCACGGTGCTCCCCGCCCGCCTGCCCAACCTCCTCCTCAACGGCAGCTCCGGTATCGCCGTCGGTATGGCAACCAATATCCCACCTCACAATCTCAACGAGATTTGCGACGCCATTGGTTATCTTATCGAAAACCCCCAGGCGTCTATTGAAGATTTAAGTAAATACGTCAAGGGCCCCGATTTCCCCACGGCCGGCATTATCCAGGGACGGGAGGGCATCAATAATGCCTATGCTACCGGCCACGGTAAAATAGTCGTCCGCGCCAGGGCGCATATTACTAGTGTGTCCGCCGTCGGCAGACGCCAGATTATCGTTAGCGAGCTGCCTTACCAGACGAATAAAGCGGCTCTGATTGAAAATATCGCCGACCTCGTCAAGAACAAGAAAATCGATGGCATCAGCGACCTGCGTGATGAGTCCGACCGCCAGGGAATGCGCGTCGTTATCGAGCTTAAAAGGGAGACCCAGCCCCAGGCGGTTCTTAACAACCTCTTTAAACATACTGCCATGCAGTCGTCCTTCTTCGCTAATATGCTCGCGCTGGTTGAAGGTCAGCCCCGCGTTATCAGCCTTAAGGAAGCCCTCCAGAGTTATATCGATTTCCGCCGCGAGGTCATCACGCGGCGCTCCAAATATGAATTAAAACAGGCAAAAGCGCGCGCCCACATCCTGGAAGGGTTGAGACTTGCGCTGGAAAGCATCGATGCGGTTATCAAGGCCATCCGCGAGTCGGAAACCGCCGAAGCCGCCCGCAAGAACCTGATGAGCCGGTTCGGGCTTTCCCAGCTCCAGGCGCAGGCGATTCTCGATATGCAGTTGCGCCGCCTCGCCAGCCTGGAAAGACAGAAGATAGAGGACGAATATGCCGAGGTCGTCAAGACCATCGCCTATCTTGAAGACCTGCTGGCTAATCCCCGGCGCATCCTCGCTGTCATCAAAGAGGATATCGCCCAGCTTAAATCGAAGTACGGTGACAAGCGCCGCACCGAGATTATGGAGCAGGGCAAACTTGATTTTACCGAGGAAGACCTTATCCCCCACGAAAGAGTCGTCGTCACCTTGAGTTCCCGCGGCTTTATCAAGAGGATACCATCCCGCCTTTATGCCTTGCAGCATCGCGGCGGCAAGGGCATCATCGGGCAGGTCACGCGTGAAGAGGACGCCGTCATGATATTGACCGGGGCGGATACGCATGACGACCTTTTCTTCTTTACCGACCGCGGCAAGGTTTACTATCTTAAGTGCCATGAAATACCCGCCGGTTCCACCCGCACTTCCAAGGGCTTGTCGATAATCAACCTGATATCCATCGCCGAGGGTGAAAAGGTCACGGCTATGGTTGCCACCACCGGTCTTATGAAGGGCACCTTTATGGTTATGGCGACCAGGTTGGGCGAGGTCAAAAAGACGCCGGTGGAAAAATTCACGGTGGTGCGCAGCAGCGGCTTGATTGCTATGGATTTGCCTCCGCAAGATGAGCTTGTGTCCGTCTCTCTGGCTACGGATAAGGATGACGTTCTGCTGGTTACCCGCAAGGGCCAATCGATACGCTTTGATGTAAAAAGCCTGCGCTCTGCCTCCCGCACCTCCGGAGGCGTGCGCGGTATGCGCTTGGCTAAAGGCGACGCCGTCGTCAGCATGGACCGCGCCGATAAAGATAGCTACGTCCTGGTGGTAACGGAAAACGGCTACGGCAAGGTTACCCCGGTTGAGCAGTATCCTAAGCAGCACCGCTCCGGCAGCGGCGTAAGGACTTTTAGGATAGTTGAAAAGACCGGCGACGTTACCGCCGCCCGCGTCGTGAATTTTAAGCAGCAGGTCATGCTGGTCTCCGCCGAAGGTATGATGACCCGCACGCCCGTCAAGGAACAGGACCCCCGCAAGGGCATTACCACGCAGGGCAGGAGCACCCAGGGCGTTAGAGTCATGACGCTGGACCAGAGCGACCGCCTCGTGGCTATCACCACCTTCGAAGAAGAAAAAGAAGCCAAAGACTAGCCGCTAGCCCCGGTGTCATTGCGAGTCCCGATGAAATCGGGATGTGGCAATCTCTATCTCTGCCTTGATATATTTATCGTGTTATCTACATCAACTTTTTATTCGGGGAGAGATCCTGAAAGAGGGGGCAGTAGCCCCCTCTTAAATAATTCCCCCTCGCCAAACAAATTGCTGTTCTCTTTAACTAGATGCCCCGTTTGGAGAGGGGGCAAGGGGGTGAGGGAAAATTATAGAATCCTTGAGTAAGGCGGGTAAAATGCAACGTAAAACGACGTTAAATCATTTAAAAAGCCTTTTTTCCCGGCAGCTTTCCGTCCCCTCCAGACCGCAGGCGTTGCAGGCGCTATCCCGGCAGTCGGGCGTTTCCTCCTCGGACCGCGCTCGTTTGTATTCCCGCTTTAGAAACCCCTCGCTTACCCCCGCATCGATGTGCGACCACGCCATAATTTCATCTAAAGGACGTTCCCGATTCGCATAAAAACCCGGCTCCAGTCCGCTGTCTTTAAAAGCCTTTAGCCATTTTTCGTGGTTATAATGCTCGCTCCAGGCATCGAATTTACATCCCAGTTCCCAGGCGCGCCGGATAACCTTACCCAACCGCCTGTCTCCCCGCGCCATTGCCGCCTCCAGCAGGCTTACCTGCGGGTCGTGCCACGATAGCCTTATGCCCTTGCGCTGTAGCCCCTGCTGTAATATTTCTTGTCTGGCTCTTAATGACGCCTCGTCCAACTGTGCGCTCCACTGGAAGGGCGTATGCGGCTTGGGTACGAAGGTAGCCACGCTGACCCTTATCATCGGCTTCCGGCCGCTGGCTTTCTTGCCCTCGGCGCGCACCTTTTCCACCAGGCTGACGATGCTTTGAACGTCTTCCTCCGTCTCGGTGGGCAGGCCGACCATGAAGTAGAGTTTGAAGCTCGTCCACCCGCGCTCGAAGGCTTTGCCCGCCGTCGCCAGCAGGCTTTGGTCCGTGATGTTCTTGTTGATGGCGCGCCGCAGCCTTTCGCTGCCG
>MGMT01000046.1 GCA_001796525.1 Chloroflexi bacterium RBG_13_51_52
GCTGGGCATAGCCAAAACAGGTTAAATTGTCACCGCTGTGTTAAAAATGATAGGATAATACAGTATCTGCAGCGCTGCCTGCGGATTTCTTTAATTCTCATAATTCTAAAAAAGACCGGTTATTCATAATGGTATCAGCACGATAATGATAAGAAAAAACAACCCAAATTATAAATGGTATATTCTTACCCTCACCATGCTGACCTACGCCATTGTCGCCGGCGCGGCAAGGCTGTGCATGCCGGTGCTCTTCAAGCAAATATCAGACGACCTTAACTTGAGCCTTACCGCCATCGGCACGGTGTGGGGGATGGACCCCCTGGCGGGCGTTTTTGTCGGTTTGCCGAGCGGCTTGCTTGCCGACCGTTTCGGCGTTAAACGCTCCCTGACAGTGCTCTGCGTCCTCGCCGGCGTCTTCGGAGCTATGCGCGGGTTCTCGGTCAATTTTATTTCCTTGGCGGCTATCATGTTCCTCTTCGGTCTCATGGCGGCCGCCACGCCGAGCATCGTGCCCAAGGTAACTGCGGAGTGGTTCAGCGGCAAGCGTCTGGGGCTTGCTAACGGCATGCTTAATGTCGCCTGGTCTATCGGCGCTATGGCGGCAACAATGTTGAGCGCCACGGTTCTCTCGCCGCTACTTGGCGGTTGGCGAAATGTCATGTTCTTTTACGGCATACCGTCTGCTGCTCTGGGTTTGCTCTGGCTTTTCACCGCGAGAGAACCTGATAAAACCGAAAATCCGGAACAACTCGCTGTTAAACTGCCCTTTCGCCAGGCGCTATCGCACGTCATTCGCATTAAAGAAGTCTGGATTATCGGCCTCGTCACTCTAACCAGCTGGGGCGCCAGCATGGGCTTTATCGGCTACCTGCCTCTTTATTTACGCAATATCGGCTGGACTCCCACGGCTGCTGACAGCGCTATTACCATATCGAGCGCCATGATGTCCCTCGGCTCTATTCCCATGGTGCTCCTGTCGGATAAACTCAAGTCGCGTAAGGGCGTCCTCATATTATCCGTCGCCGCGTTTTCGGTCGGCCTGGTGCTGTTGCCGTACGTGAATACCTTCGGCGTATGGGTGGTAATCGTGATATCCAACTTCCTGCGAAGCGGCGCCGGCTCGCTTTTTACCGTGATGATATTCGAGACTAAAGGCGTCGGCAGCGTTTACGGTGGCACGGCTATCGGTCTGGCCAGCACCATCTCCATGGTCGGCGCTTTCCTGGCGCCCCCTCTGGGTAATAGCCTGGCGGATATCAACCAGGGTTTGCCGTTTATTTTCTGGGCATTCCTGGCGGCTCTGGGCATACCGCTGCTTCTCCTTATTAAAACCAAGACCAGCCGGATTTAATTTTTCTTTTACGGCGTTTTTCATTCTGTTATTCTTCGATTTTGATATTATTGTGACTTTTTTTACGTATTTTGTGATTGGTACGTAAAGTCGGCACGTTATAATGTATACATATTATTCAGGTGACGGCGATGGCACAAAACGCATCAAACACAGATAGACAGAAACAGGGGTTTATGTCTTGTCCGCAATGCGGGCGCAAGGGCTTGTATCATATTAAACAACAATATTTCCGCTGCCGTTATTGTGGCACGTATCTAATTTCGTCCCCGAACAAGGACGACCCGAGCAAACCGGAGTAACAGGCAGGGCTGCCCTGATGGAGCATGGACTGATGACGCTATTAAAAGACCTGGTAGCTTTCTGTTACAGCCTGCTTGATGTGCTGGCTTACCGACTCGTCTATTATTAACAAATACCCGGCAACACTAAACAGTATCCGCTATCAACTTGACCAGCACGCTCCGGTTTCTCGGACCGTCAAATTCGCAGAAGAAAATGCCCTGCCACGTTCCCAGCACCGGTTTTCCCCCCTCGATAAACAACGTCCTGGAATCGCCCGTCAGGCTGGCTTTTATATGAGCTGGCGAATTCCCTTCCATGTGACGGTAGCTTTTTTTCTGCGGGACTATCTCTTCCAGTTGCGCGCTGATATCCTCGACGACGCTCGGGTCGGCATGTTCGTTTATTATAATCCCGGCGGTAGTATGCGGCACGAAAATGTGGCAAACGCCGTTTTTTATCCCGCTTGCTTTAATGATTTCACTGACCCTGCCGGTAATCTCCTGCAACTCCACCCGTGAATGCGTTTTTATGTCAAGTTTTTGTATCAAATTCCACCTCACCTGAAAGATATATTTAATATCCTACACCCTGCCCTATAAACTGGCAATATTTGAATAATCTCACTTTTTTCTATCCCGAAAGCGGGTGTGCGCAGCGAGAGGGGGCGTAGCCCCCTCTCGTATTCCTCCCCCTTTCCAAACAGACTATATCAGGTGTAGACCAATACCCGGTTTGGAGAGGGGGCAAAGGGGGGTGAGGTATTAATTCTTATACCAAAAAACCAATTTATCTTGACCCTGCTGCGGAAACACGTTAAACTATATATTAGGAGTATTCTTATGCCCATTTACGAATATGTCTGTTCTGAATGCAAATCGCTATTCGAGCAGATGCGTCCTTTAAGTCAGTCCGGAGAAGCCGCTGCTTGTCCCAAATGTCATAAGCCCGCCCGGCGTAAGATGTCCACCTTCGCTGCTTTTACTACCAGTATCAGCGGCGTCCCCAAGACAGTGCCCGGCGCCGGCAGTAGTTCCTGTTCCAGTTGCAGCTCCGGCAACTGCAGCACCTGCGCTTCTTAACTCCAGGAACCGCCCATGACTTTCCATACTCTCAACCGCACGAGAATGCGATAAAAGTCCTATTAGTCGTCTCTATATACCCCCTAGAATCAAGTTAGATGTGGTTTTAGGGGGTATTATTATGAGAAAAATAACTTTAATCGCTTCGGTCATCAGCGCCATCTTGATTGTCGCCTTCGTTTTCGGCCTGGTGGGTTGTGGTTCCGAATCTAATACAGCCACACCCCTTGCCAGCGTTGAAGTGAGAGAGTATGAAGGCGAATACCTTTCCTCGATAAAAGACTTCCGGGAAAACTCTATCAAAGGCCCGCAGTATGTGGATATGGATAGTTATCAGTTGCAGATTACCGGACTGGTGCAAAACCCTACTGACTATACTTATAATGGAGTCATCGATAGCTACACTCACTACGAGAAAGTAGTCCGGCTTAACTGCGTCGAGGGTTGGAGTGCCAATATCCTCTGGGAAGGTGTACAGATCAGGGATATCCTGGCTAAAGCCGTCCCCCTGCCGGAAGCTAAAGTGGTCATCTTTCACGCCTATGACGGCTACACTACCTCGTTCCCTATTGAATACATCATCGATAATCCGATACTCATGGCTTATAAGATGAATGATGCCACCATAATACCGGAGAGGGGTTTCCCGTTTACGCTGGTAGCCGAAAGCAAATGGGGTTATAAGTGGATAAAGTGGATAACGCAGATTGAGCTTTCCGACGATATAAACTATAAGGGCTACTGGGAAGAACGCGGATACTCCAACAGCGGCAATTTAGACGAAGGATTCTTTGAACATTAAATCCACTCCTCTTTGACACCCCTGCCTGAAAGCTGTTAATCTTTACTGTAAATAGCTCTAAGGCAGGTGGTAGCAATTAACGTATCCGTCCAAGAAAACAAAACTCGCTTCCGCTGGACCTATGTCGTCCTGCCGGTGACGCTTTTCCTGCTTTCTTTGATTCTGGCTGCCTGTTTTTATCCTTTTTTATCGAATGAAATCGCCTATCATTTCCAGAACGATTCTCCGGACAGGTGGCTTTCGCGGGGCGCTTTTATCGGCTGGATGGTTATCCCTCAGGTCTTTTTCACTCTCCTCTCTATTGGTGTCGTCAGGTTAGTGATGATGACCTCGCGTTACCTCCCCGCCGATGGTTCCCCCTTGAAGAACCTCTTGCCGGTTATGGGCAATATGATTGCTTTACCCCAGGTTATCTTTACCTTTGCCATGATTGATTTTTTCCTTTACAATGCTTATCAAGTCAAGCTGATTCCCTTGTGGGTTTTCACCCTTATCGTTTTGGTGCTGGGGGTTATTATTTTGAGCGTGTTCTTTATCCGCGCCTCCCGGCAGTCCCGTCGCCTTAAAGCTAATATTCGCCAGGAGTGATTTCAATGCCAGAAAATACAGCCGGCAAACTTACCATGGAAAAACTCGTGTCGCTCTGCCAGCGACGCGGCTTTATTTTCCCCAGCAGCGATATTTACGGGGGGCTTTCCGGTTGCTGGGACTACGGTCCCGTGGGCATCGAGTTCAAGCGTAATGTTAAGGAAGCCTGGTGGCGTTCGATTGTCCAGCAGCGTGATGATATGGTGGGTGTGGACACCAGCATCATGATGAACTCTAAAGTCTGGGAAGCCAGCGGGCACGTGACGAATTTTTCCGACCCCCTTGTGGAGTGTAAGGACTGCCACTTAAGGTGGAAAGCAGATGAACTCACCGAAAATAAATGCCCCTCCTGCGGCGGCGCCCTTACCGAGGAACGCATGTTCAACACCATGTTCAAGACCTTCATCGGCCCGGTGGAAGAAGAAGCCGCGGTCGTTTACCTGCGCCCGGAGACGGCGCAGGGCATGTTTGTTAACTTCCAGAACATCGTCAACACCAGCCGCAAGCGCCTGCCTTTCGGTATCGCCCAGCAGGGTCGAGCCTTCCGCAACGAAATCACTACCGGCAACTTTATTTTCCGCAGTCGCGAGTTCGAAATTATGGAGTTCGAATACTTCGTCAAGCCGGGCACTGTCGAAAAGTGGTTCGATTACTGGGTAGAAGAACGCTTTAACTGGTATTTGAAACTCGGTATTAAGAAAGAGAACCTTAAATTACATCAGCACCCAAAGGAAAAGCTGGCGCACTACGCCCGCAACTGCACCGATATCAACTATCTCTTCCCCCACGGCTGGGCGGAGCTCGAAGGCATCGTCAACCGTACCGATTTCGACCTCAAGCAGCATGCTGCTGCCAGCGGAAAGTCTATGGAATACTTTGACGACGAGACCAAGGAGCACTATGTCCCCTACGTCATCGAGCCTTCACTCGGCGCCGACCGCGCTATCCTGGCTTTCCTCTGCGACGCTTATGAAGAAGAGCCTGACAAGGACGAGATTCGCGTTGTCTTTCATTTCCACCCCGACCTCGCCCCCATTAAAGTTGCCGTGCTGCCCTTGAGCCGCAAGGAAAACCTGGCAGCCTTCGCTAAAGACGTTTATGCCAACCTCCGCCCCTGCTTTACCACACAGTACGATGACACCCAGAGCATCGGCCGGCGCTACCGCCGCCAGGACGAACTGGGAACTCCATACTGCGTCACTATCGACTTCCAGTCTTTGGAAGACAATATGGCTACCATCCGCGAGCGCGATAGCATGAACCAGATACGCGTTCCCGTGGCCGCCTTAAAAAATACCCTCCTCGCCAAGCTCTCCGGCGAAGACCTGTTCGTCTTGCCGGAAGGCGGCAAAATCTGGAAGCAGAGCGGGAATGATTGACTATTCTCTGATAAAAATCATCCCCGCCGATGAATCCCATTACGAGTTTGTTTACCGGGTAAAAAAAGAAGCCTACGGTGATTATATCGCCCGGGTATTTGGCTGGGATGAAAACAAAGAAAGAGGTTTCCACGCTAAGGACTGGGAAGCTCTAAAACCAAGTGTCATCCTGTACGATAATCAGCCCGTCGGTACATTCTGCTTCACGAAAAAGGGAGGGCATTTTTTCACCGGACGTTATTTCATCGAACATTTTTACATACTGCCGGAGCACCAGGATAAAGGCATCGGCTCTTTCGTGCTTAATACTCTACTTGATACTGCTGATAATGCCGGACTGCCGGTTAACTTAATATACTTTAGCTTCAACCCCGCCGCCTCACTTTACGCCAGAATGGGATTCGAGGTCATTGAGATAAAAGAGCCATTTGTAATTATGGAACGCAAACCGTCTCTTAATAAAAAGGTAAAAAACCGTGAAATATAAAGCCGTTATCTTTGACCTTTTTGGAACACTGATTGAAAACTTTACCCGCTCGGAGTATGAGCAAGTACTGGCAGACATGGCTTCTATCGTCAGTGCTCCGCCGGATAAGTTCCGTCAGCTGTGGCTCGATTCTTTCTACGAACGCACCACGGGCATCCACCCTACCAAGCAGGCCAGCATCGAATACATCTGCCGGAAGCTTGATATTCCGGTCACAGCAATCCAGGTAGAGCAGGCTGCTTTAATCAGGCAGGAATATACCAGGCGCAGCTTCAGACTGAAGCCTGATGCCGTTGAAGTTCTCTCTACTTTAAAATCTCAGGGCTTTAAAATAGCCCTGGTTAGCGATTGTTCTTCGGAAGTGCCCGCGGTCTGGAAAGAGACGCCTTTTACCCCCTTCTTCGATGTCACTATCTTTTCCTGTGATGCCGGTGTAAAAAAGCCGGACCCCCGCATCTACCGTATGGCAACCGATAAACTGGGCGTGAAGCCAGAAGATTGCCTGTATGTCGGAGACGGCTCCAGCAATGAGCTCACCGGCGCTTTAAAGGTTGGCATGTATCCCGTCCTTATCCGCGACCCCAATGAGCCGGTTGATGTCCATTATATCGAACGTGAAGATAGCTGGAATGGCCCTATGATTTCCTCGTTAACAGAAGTCCTCAATCTGGTAAAATAATAAAAAGGGGGGAGTTTGAGGGGCGCTAGCCCCTCAAGAGCATCCTCCCCCTTCCCTTTGGCAAAGGGAAGGGGGAGAAAAGGGGAATAGGATTTGAAAATCACCCACTTTGCTGATTTACACCTCGGCGTTGAGACCTACGGGCATATCGACCCCGCTACCGGCCTGTCCTCCCGCCTCAACGATTTTCTTGCCGTCTTTGATGAGCTGGTTGATTACGCCCTGAAAAACAAAGTCGATCTCGTCCTGTTCTGCGGTGATGCCTATAAGTCCCGCGAGCCTACCCAGACCCAGCAGCGCGAGTTCGCCCGGCGTATTAACCGCCTCGCCACCGCCAGCATCCCGGTTTTCATACTCACCGGCAACCACGACCTCCCCAATGCTGTCGGCCGCGCCACCGCCACGGAGATTTTTGATACTTTAGCGGTGAAAAACGTCTATGTCGCCAATAAGCCTGATATCTATAGAATTACCACCCCCGGCGGTGTGATACAGGTTGTCGCTGTACCCTGGCTGCGGCGCAGTTCTCTCCTTAGCCGCGAGGATACCAAGAACCTCGACCTGGAAAAGGTCAACCACATGATGCAGGAAGCGATAACGCAGGTTATCAGCAGTAAAGCTGCCGCTCTCGACCCCTCCCTGCCCGGTATTCTGGCCGCCCATGTATCTATCGGCCTGGCAAAAGCCGGCTCGGAAAGCATGATGTCCATCGGTCAGGAGCCTGTTCTCCTGCTTAGCACGGTTGCCCTGCCCGTCTTCGACTACGTAGCCCTGGGGCATATCCACAAACAGCAGGTCCTGTCGGAAAGTCCGCCGGTAGTCTACGCCGGCAGCCTGGAGCGTATCGACTTCGGTGAAGAGAACGATGAAAAAGGCTTTTATGTTGTAGATATACAGCCCGAAGGCAATCCCAGGCAGGTGTCTTTTGAATTCCACCCCGTAAAAGCCCGCCGCTTTCTCACCATTAGCGTTGAACTCAAGCCGGAGGAAACCGATCCCACCTCTGCTGTCCTGGCTGCCATTAAAACCCAGCAGGAAAAAGTCGCCGGCGCTATCGTGCGACTGATTCTTAAAATCCCGTCGTCTTTGGAAGGCAATTTGAGGAACAATGATATCAAAGATGCTTTGAAAGAAGCCCTCAATTTTACTATCGCCCGTGAAATTCAGCACGAGACCCGTCTGCGTTTGGGCAGCCGCACTATCGAAGAAATAACCCCTCTGGACGCCTTGAAAAAATACCTGGAAATGCAGCAAATATCCCCGGAACGCCAAAAAGTGTTGCTGGAGCATGGCAAGAAGCTAATAGAGGGAAAAGAATCCTAGTCCTTAGCATCCCAGATGAAAAATGAAGTCACTACCGCAACCGCCGTAACCGCCCATGCTGAAAAATTGAACATGGTGGGGTAGCCGTATATATCGATAAAATTGCCCATGATGGGCGCAAAGATTGCCCCTGTATACTGCATCGTGGAATAATATACCCCGTATATCAACGAACGGTTCTTTGCCGGTGTCTGGCTCATGATAAACACTTCGGTCACCGGGAAGCGCATTGCCTGGATAACACCCATTACCCATAACGTCATCCACAATCCCCAACCTAGCTGTACCGATTTCAACGCAAATATCATCAGCCCGCCTAAAATGCCCGTTACTATGATGACTTTTATGCTGCCTATGCGGTCGGAAATATAGCCTCCCAGGGGACCCGCCCACAATCCTGAAGAAAATATTATCGACATTGCCATGGCAGACACTTCGTTGGACGCGCCAAGTTCGTTCTTCATATAAACCGCGAGAAATGCGTTGACAGAAGCTCCGGCGCCGCCCCCGATAACCATCATGGTGAGGAAGGCAATCAGCCGGCGCTTGTAGCCGGGTTGCGGAGGTTTCTCCTCCATTTGCCTTCGTTTCATTTCTTCAACATGAGTTTTACTGTACTTTCTGTTTAAGTAAATGAAGAAGCCAACACCTAAAATCATGGTCGGTATCGCCAGCGTGATATATGCGCCGCGCCACCCCCATGCGGCAGCTATACCACCGGCAATTAGCGGAGCCAGGAAAAAACTAGAATTTCCTCCGATGAGATGCATACCTAATGCCCGGCCTCGCTGGTTCGGAGGTACGGAAAGAGAAATAAGAGGGGTCGCGGCGGGGTGATAGCCCCCCGCCATAAGCCCCATGAATACCAGGAACACGAGCAGCATTATATATGAGTGTGATAGCCCGACGAGTAGACCGCCTATACCCACGCCGAGGACCCCTATTGTAATAAGAATCGTTGGCCCGATACGGTCAGCCAGCCACCCGGCCGGCAATTGCGCCGCCCCGCTGGAAAGTGAAAACGCTGACGTTATGCCTCCCAGCTGTGAGTTATTCAGCTTGAATTCATCCTGGATGAACGGCTGCATCGGCTGCGGCAGCGCCGTCAGTAAATGGTGCGTGGCATGAGCGAGAATAAAAAAAGGAAGTGATGTCAGGAAAAACGAGCGCTTTTTAGGTGCCGGTTCTGTAATCGGAATGTCCTTTCAAGTCTGCCAGTTAAAGGTTAACTGACATCATAGCAATATATTAATATTTAACAAACGCTATGTCGTGATAATGCGCTATATATTAACAATAATTATATAATTCTCCTGAATAAAAAACAAATAATGTCCCTCTGTTCTATTGACAAAGATATATTGATATGTTACGATATATCGTAATAATTGCGGAGGCTAAATCGATTATGTTTCATCGACCTTTTTTCCATTTCGAGCGTCAGTCCCGCCTCTTCGAGAAAGGCGACCTGAAATACGTTATCCTCAACCTTTTAAAAGACAAACCCAGCCACGGCTATGAAATTATCCACGCTCTGGAAGACCTTTTCCATGGCTTTTACACCCCCAGCGCCGGCAGCGTTTACCCCACCCTCCAGATGCTTAATGACATGGGCTATGTCAACTCCACGGAGCAGGACGGCAAAAAAACCTACACCATCACCGATGAAGGTAAAAAGTTCCTTAAGGAACAGCAGGAAGTCGTTGATAAAATAGAAGGCCAGATGAAAGACTGGTGGGGACCGCGTAATATCGGCGACTTTCATGAAACCATCAGTGAACTAAGGAAACTCGGCCGTATGGTCAGCCACCAAGCGCACAACCTGGGGGCGGATAAATGGGCTAAGATAAGAGAGGTCGTTTCCCGCGCTTGTCGTGATATCGAAGATATTCTCGAAAAAAGATAAAAATCTATTCTGAAAATAACTGGAGCCAGCGATAGGATTTGAACCTACGACCCGCGGTTTACGAAACCGCTGCTCTACCACTGAGCTACGCTGGCTTTTTTAATTAAAAAAATAGTCAAATTTGTAGTATTCCTTATCCCCACCCCATTCACCCACCCCGCTATAGCTATAATATACCTGAAAACGTCACTTCAATTATATGGCTACCAAGCTCTATTGTAAAGAATATGAAATTCACCATAATATACCCGCGTTACATCATCACAAATAACTCAATGCGTAAAAATCCGGGCAAAATCAATAAAATAACTTGACAAGCACCCAGCATAGTTGTATTATTTTGCCAAATTCAGTTTTTTCATGGACAATCATTTCACCTTTGCCCGTATTGAATTGTTCCTCCGAAGGATCTAAAGCTGTGATTGTTCCTGAAAATATCAACCAGTTTCAAAATCAGAGGAGGTGATGAATGCTCGGATAAAGTGAAGAACAAGGTTCTTCAAATTATTTAAAGGAGTGAAAGGAAAGCATGAAAAAATTCATTTTTATTACCCTGGCATTAATAGCAATATTAGTATCTACGCTGGTACTTCCCAGCTGCGGCCCGAGCGTTCCGGAAGGCGGACGTCTGCAACTGGTAGGTGCGGGCAACATCGCTAACCTGGGAGACCCGAATGCCATCAGCAATCCCGGTGATGCCGCCTACGCCTTTCCCTGCATCGAACCTCTGTTGATGATTGGGAAAGACGGGAGCCTCAAACCCTGGCTGGCGGAAAGATTTGAGATAGCTGAAGACGGCTCGTATATGATGCTATACCTGGCACAGGGCGTTAAATTCCATGATGGCACCAACTTTAATGCTGAAGCGGCCAAGTATAACCTGGACAACGGTATCAACAGCACGGTCTGGCCGAATATGAAAGCCTGCTCAAAGGCCGAGGTAATAGACGAATACACTGTAAAATTGTATTTTAAAGACGGCAAGTTCGATTGGGGTGCCGCGAAAAGCCTGGCGGGCTTCTTCAGTGTTAGGATGTTTTCACCTACATCCTTGAAAAACAATACCGATGACTGGAAACGTACTCACGTGGTAGGCACCGGCCCCTTCAAACTGATGGACTTCCAGCGCGACCAGGTGCTTAAATACGACCGGTTTGATGATTACTGGAAGGGCAAGCCTCACCTTCAAGGCCTCGACTACAACATCATACCTGACCCCACTACATCGCTCCTTGCCTACAAATCAGGAGAGGTACATGTTATCATGGTTCAGGCAAGCGATGCCCAGGACCTTATTGACAGCGGCTTCACTATTGCCGAAACTACCGACATGGTCATGAATCTCTGTCTGATTCCGTCCAGCAACGTTCCGGAATCGCCTGTTTCCAATATCAAGGTCCGGCAGGCTGTTGAGCATGCCATTAACAAACAGGCGCTGGTTGATGGCCTTACCTACGGCTACGGCAATGTTTCCAACCAGGAATTTGCATCTTTCTGCGCGGAAAACGACCCGACTACTGTTGGGTACCCGTATGATGTGGCAGCAGCCAAACAGCTGCTCAAAGATGCGGGCTATCCTAATGGCGTCACCATTAAATTCTGGATGGCGGACTTTATACCTCTGGACCTGCCGCTGGCACTGCAGGATATGCTCAAGCAAGCCGATATCACCCTGGAAATTGAAAAAATCAGTATCGTGCAGTTGAGCGATATGATTGCGCTGGGAGGCCCCGGCTGGGATGGCTACTTCTATTCCTTCGGCTTCCCCGGCACTACAGTCGACCCTGCCAGCGTCCTCCTCAATGGCCCGCTGAACGGCAACACCACCTGGATAAGCTGCTATCAGCCTCCGGAGCTTCTGGATCTGGCAGCCCGGGCATCCGGGGAAACTGACCCCGCAGCCAGGGTAAAGCTTTACCAGGAAATATCCAAGAAGATGACCGACGTTTACTGCATGTGGACCTTCATGTACTGGTCTCCTGGCCTTCAATCTGTTTCTCCCGTACTCAAGGGGCATACTATCGGGCAATATACTGAACCCTGGCCTTATGCCTTCGCTTACATAGATGAAGGAGAGTAAGGGATAACAGAAAAATAGCCGGGAAAATCATACGGCTGTAAAAGAGATACGGGTCGTGGTTATCGCCGCGACCCGTATTATTTTTGGCTTTATAAATCAGACTATAATCAAAATGATGATTAGGATGAATAACCTACACCCTTATGCAAGCTACGAAATGCCCGTTCCCAACATCGCGTAAGGGCGGCCTTGTTACTTTACAGTCTTCTATAGCTATCTGGCAGCGTGGATGGAAATGACATCCGCTGGGAGGATTGATGGGACTGGGGACCTCTCCCTTTAAAACGATACGCGTTCTGGTTCTCTCCGCTATGGGGTCGGGTATCGGTATAGCTGAAAGCAACGCCTTGGTATAAGGATGCAGGGGATTTTCATAAAGTTCATCAGTGCCGGTTAATTCCATAATGCGGCCCAGGTACATCACGGCAACGCGGTCGCTTATGTGCTGTACCATCGCCAGGTCATGGGCGATAAAAAGGTAAGTAAGCCCTAATTTTTCCTGCAATTCTTCAAGCAGGTTGATTATCTGGGCTTGAATTGACACATCAAGAGCGGAAATAGGTTCATCGCAGATAATCAAAGAGGGACTGCAAGCCAGAGCGCGCGCCACGCCAATGCGCTGCCGCTGCCCGCCGCTGAATTCATGGGGAACGCGGTCCATCATGCCAGGGTCAAGCCCGACCAGATTAAAGAGCTCTGCCACTTTATCATTCATTTCTTTGCCGGCAGCCATTTGATGTACCTTTAAAGGGTCGCTAACAATGCCACCGGCGGAATGTCGTGGATTAAGAGAACCAAACGGGTCTTGGAAAATAGCCCCCATATTGCGGCGGTGCTCTTTAAGTCTGCGTTCCGATAAAGTGGAGATGTCTTTTCCGTTGAAAATAATATCCCCTGACGTAGGATTGTACACGCGGAGAATACAGCGTCCGGTAGTCGTCTTGCCGCATCCACTTTCTCCAACCAGCCCCAGGGTTTCATGCTTCTTTATCTCAAAACTAATGTCATCTACGGCTTTAACGTCTCCAACTTTTTTCCGCAAGAGTCCTCTGGTGATAGGGAAATACATTTTAAGATTTTTAACTTCCAGTAAGACATTATTCTGTGGTGCTTCCATTATTTCCCCTTTATATCAACATAACATGATATATAATGCTGGTCACCCACAGCGCGGAGTGCCGGCCATGGTTCCTTACTGCATTTTTCGACTTTTTCGGTACACCTTGCCAGAAAAGCGCAGGTCGGAGGCATATTTATCAGATTAGGTGGTAAACCGTAAATCGGTATCAGTTTTCTCGTCCCGTGACGCTCACCCAAACGGGGTACGCTGTTTAACAGACCCACGGTATAAGGATGCCGCGGGTGATTGAATATATCATCGGACAGTCCGGACTCTATAATGCGTCCGGCATACATAACATAAATCCTCTGGGCGTATCGGGCAACTACTCCCAGATTATGCGTCACGATAACCAGGGAAGTATTCTGGCGTGTCACCAGGTCCTTCATCAGTTCCAGTAGCTGTGCCTGGGTAGTTACGTCCACGGCGGTAGTCGGTTCATCGGCGAAGATAATTCTGGGATTGCAGGATAGTGCCATGGCTATCATGACTCTCTGTCGCATACCGCCGCTGAACTGGTGCGGATAATCGTCTACCCTTCTCTCTGCATCGGGTACACCCACGCCCTTGAGAAGCTCGATAGATCTTTCTCTAGCTGCCTGCCGGTCCATATCCAGGTGCAGTTCGAGAGATTCTGTTACCTGCCGGCAGATAGTCAATACAGGGTTTAACGAGGTCATGGGTTCCTGGAATATCATCGTCATTTTGCTGCCCCGGATAGCTCTCATTTCGGCGCCATTGGCAGTGTATCGCAGGAGGTCTTGTCCATCGAACATTACCTTACCATCGACTATTTCACCCGGGGTCTGTATCAACTGCATAACCGAGAGTATGCTAACTGACTTCCCGCAACCGCTTTCTCCCACGATACCGATTATTTCACCCTGGTTCACCTGGAAAGAAATGCCGTCGGCAGCTTTTACCAGGCCGTACTCCGTATGAAAGTAAGTCTTTATATCCTGTACATCTAATACGATTGACATTCTACCGTCCTCTGTTTTTATGACCTCGAATTCCTTATAACACACCCCTTAGCTTCGGATCCACGGCGTCTCTGATACCGTCACCAACCATGTTGAACCCGAACACTAATAACATGATAGCTATTCCTGGAGCTATAGAAAGCAGCGGATTCTGTAGCAGGTATCTCTGGCCATCGTTTACCATACCACCCCAGGAAGGTGTAGGAGGCATGACACCGATGCCCAGGAAACTCAAACCAGCTTCACCCAGGACTACCCCTCCTATTCCCATAGTTATCCCCACCATGAGAGGGGGAAAGGCATTGGGGAAAATCTGCGTCAGCATTATTCGCCAGTTGCTCATACCCATTGCTCGGCCGGCCAAAACGTAGTCGTTCTGCTTCACGCTAAGCGCCAAGCCGCACATCATGCGGCACTGCCCGGGGATAGCGCCGAAGCCGAGGGCGAAAATCACCACCCCTATACCTCCTCCGGCCAGGCCTGCAATAAGCAAGACCAGGATAATACCCGGCAGAGCCATCAGCGCATCCATAATCCTCATTATTACGGCGAAAACCCAGCCGCCGAAATGGGCTGCCACCAGTCCCAGCAGCATGCCCACTATGGCAGAAGCAAACACCGCTGAAAAACCGATAATCAACGAAATCTGTGTCCCGTATATGATACGGCTAAGCACGTCTCTGCCGATCTGGTCAGTGCCCAACCAGTGTTCGGAGCTGGGCCCTTGTTTTGTTGCATATAAGTCCGTTACCAGAGGGTCATAGGGGGCTATCAAGGGAGCAAAAATAGCTGTAAGTATTATTATGACTACAATTATAAATCCTATCAGGTAAAGCTTACGCCCGAAGAATACTCTGGCAAAACGTCGCCATTCACTACGGCGCGGCGGTGCCACAGCAGCCCCTATGGCATCAGCAGGTTGTGGTGTAGGTTCGAGATTATCTGCCATTCTTGCCCTCCTCAAGCTAACCTGATCCTGGGGTCCAGCCAGCCCCAGGCGATGTCAACGATAAGGTTGGAAAATATGATAATAGCGCCGAACAACAAGACGCCCGCCTGAACGATCTGATAATCGTAATCGAAAATCGCAGTCGTCATCAATCTACCCATGCCGGGGATACCAAAAACAGTTTCAATAAATACCGAGCCGCCCAGAATCATCCCGATTGCTCCACCCAGGGCGGTAACCACGGGAATCATGGCATTCTTAATCTGGTGCCTGACCACGATAACTCTCTCTTGTAATCCCTTTGCCCAGGCGGTACGCACGTAATCCGCCCTCATTACCTCGAGCATGCACGACCTCACCAGACGGGCCAGGCCGGCAATGCTCCCTACCGCCATTGCCAGAACCGGCATTATTATCTGGCTTATATGTTTCCCGAAATTATCGAGCGGATGAGTCCATCCGTGTGTCGGTAGCCAGCCTAGCTTATATGAGAGAAGGTACATCAGCAGGATACCGAGCCAGAAAACCGGTATTGTCATCCCTATATTCGCCAGCGTTGTCAGCGTATTATCCATCCACGAGCCGCGCCTCAAGGCGCAAATAATGCCGACGAATGTGCCCCCCACTGCACCGATAACGAAGGTTATTAGCCCGATATATGCCGTACGCGGCATACGTTCAGCGATAAGCTCGCCTATGTCTTGCCCAACGGTTACAGATTTCCCCAGGTCGCCATGGAATATTTTACCCAGCCAGTCAATATATTGCACGGGTAAAGACCTGTCCAATCCATATTGATGATATAAAAATTGATATTCTTCCGGGGTGATACGGGTCGTCCCCGACCCACCAACGCTAAACTGCCCCATATAGACCATCAGTGGATCGCCCGGTAATAGACGTACCAGCAAGAACACCAGCATTGTGACTAGTAGAAGGACGATTATACCAATAATCACACGACGAATAATATAGGCAGTCATGTTATCTCTCCCTTAACTTATGTCAAAAGCGCTATTTCGGGTAACAAATAGTACCACTTAGCCGTTAATTATTACTTTCCCCCGGTAATCCTGCCGTTTTTCTGTATTCAACGAGCTCATATATCAGAATTTTCCTGAAATATGAGCCCGAACACAACAATTTGGTGCAACGGATGTCGCAAAAGTATTTTTTATGTAATTTTGGGCGAGTCCTCCGGGAATGATAAACATGATTTTCGCAGAGTTTAGCACTATTTGTTAGATATGTCAAACATCCTGAAAATCGATTGAAACCTGGTTTAAGAAACTATTGATAAAATCTCCGGCGGATTATTTTTGGAAAAAGGGAGAATCCCAGTACTTGTCCCGGATATTTATACAGACAATAAGCCCTTTAGTTGGCATTTTCAGCCCTTATCTCGGTTTTTTAGGGGCTTTTTAAGATTATTTATAACGCCATTTGTCATAATACTTGACAAATTACGTATACAGGAGTAATATTGTATTCCATCCCTGGAAAATAGGATGAATCATTCTTCATCCTTTGGATGGTAGGTGATACTGCCATGGCAAGTAGATGCGAAGTAAATACGGTACTGATTATTGAAGATGAACCGGATATCCAGAACTTCATCTCCCGCGTGCTGGAACTCGAAGGCTACCGTGTGCTTAAAACAGGTGACGGCAATAGAGGATTGGATATACTCGGGGAAAATCCCGTCGATCTTTTATTACTCGACCTTCGCCTGCATGGACGTGGCGGCTGGTCGGTTCTCCGAGAAATGAAACGCTCTCAGGCACTGCCTAAAATACCCGTTGTCGTCATTACAGCTATCGCCGAATCGGCACAGCGCCGCAAGACTTTACGTATGGGCGTCGCACGATACCTCGTCAAACCTTTAAGCGCCCATAAGTTGAGTATGACTATCGCCGGTATTCTGGATAAAAAGATTGAGCATTTCACCCTTGCTGATAAATATGCCGTCAGCAACGCGTGAGAGATTAATTAGGCTCATTCACTCGCCCTGGTCACGAATCTCTTGACCCTGCGTTCAAAGACGCTTCTCGCCAGGATAATGCGTCGCTCGCATTTCAGGCACTTTATCCCTATATCCGCCCCCAGCCTCACCACCTGCCAGTCATACCCGCCGCACGGGTGTTCTTTCTTGAGCCGTACTACGTCGCCGAGATTTATCTCCAGGACCATTTTATTTCTTCATGTATTTTTATAGATTATTTCAGGTAATCGTTAATACTGTTTCGTAGTTCCTCGGCGGCTTTTCTCGCCGCTGTGGTAAAGTCCTTGCCTTTAGATGCGTAAAGAATCTGCCGCGATACATTGATGACGGTCTTACATCTTTCCCTGTCCGCTCCGTATTTAACGGTTTTTTCTAATTCCCCTCCCTGCGCCCCCACCCCGGGTATCAGCAGTGGCACCTCCGGGTATCTATCGCGTATCATCTTGAGTTCTTCGGGATAAGTCGCCCCCACCACCAGCCCCAGGTTGCCGAACTTGTTCCAGTCATTAACCTTCTCGGCTACGACCTCGAAGAGCATTTTCTGACCACTGTTTGTTTTCACTGAAAGCGACTGGAAGTCCAAAGCTCCTTTGTTGGAAGTCCTGCACAGGATAAAAATGCCCCGGTCGCGGTAATTTATAAAAGGCTCCAGCGAGTCATAACCGAGGTATGGGCTGGCGGTCATCGCATCGAATTTATAGTAGTCGAAAAGGCTCCGCGCGTAGGCTTTAGCCGTATTCCCGATATCTCCCCGCTTGGCGTCGATGATTACCGGGATATCCTCCGGTATGTAGTCCCTGGTCTTTTTGAGAGCTTCCAGCCCTGCATTGCCCGCTGCCTCGTAGAAAGCTATATTAGGCTTGTAGGCACATACCAGGTCGGCGGTAGCATCGATAATCGCTTTATTGAACTCAAAAATCCCTGTTTTCTCCAGCATCAGCGCCGGGTCCGGGTCAAGCCCCACGCACAACATACTATGGTTCTTTTTACTTGCTTGCGCCAGCTTTTCGATAAAATTCATGTCGCTCCCGGGTTGCTTAATTTGATATTTTTGGGCGCACTAACCCCTTTGAGATATTTTTATCTGTAATATTAGTCCTCTTTAAGTCCGGCAGCATCTAACTGCGCCGTGCGTGCTTCCGGAGGCAGCATGTTATCCAGGATTTTTTCCATAGCCATGGTATGACAGCATAGCCCCCATTTGGAGAAAAAACTGCAGGTGCAGCGCCACTTGCCGTCTTTGAAATTTACATCGTAGTCGCTGTTCTCACCGTGGAATTTCACTGTAAGTTCCTGGAAGGTAACCCGGTCTGTTTCTTGAGCGTAGCGTTTGGCTTTTTCTATTTTCCCAATTAAACTCGACTGCATTAACGTTACCTCCTTAAATTAAAAAGCACTGGTCTCGGCAGGTCCAGCGCTCTTATATCGTTCCGTAATAAGCTGCTTTTCTTTCCGTAGCAATAGCTCATATTTAGTCCTTCATATGCCTTTAAATTCTACTCCTTTTTTCCCTGAAAGTCCAGCCGTCCCGTCCTTTTCACGCCTTCTTGACAAAATAAACGGAACAAAATAAACTGGGGAATATTCCTTAATATAATCAGCCGCTAACACGTACCCGAACACATGAGAAGGAGAAAACATGAAAAACGGCGTATTTTGGATTATTATGTGTTCGGTGGTAATCTTGCTTGTTTCCTGTTCAAAATCGCCTTCAGAAAATACGAGTACTACGGCATCTACATATACTACTGCAACATCAACATTCAACCCAACAACATCCACCTCCACGCCGTTAATTAGATACAATTTACGCGTATCCGCCGTTCCGGAATGGGGCGGTACCGTTAGTGACGCCAACGGCGCCTATGACAGCGGCGCCAGAGTAACCCTGATGGCGGAGCCTTCACCGGGCTATCGGTTCTCTTTATGGTGGGGCGATGTCGCCGAGAGCCGGAAATATTTTCCAAATATCACGATAACCATGGACCAAACCCGGAGAATATTCGCTGTATTCGAGCTTATATCAGACTCAACATCCACATCCACATCCACATCCACACCCATACCCATACCCACAACCACACCCACACCAACACAAATACCGGTACTAACACCAGCACTAATGCCTATGATGATTGCCGTCCCCGGTGTTATTGCTATCCAGGATATCGAGCATGGCACCACTGCCGAGGTTTCAAGCGAGGGTTCTATTATCACTATCATGACAAATGATGGTAAAATCCTGACTTTCACGATACCTGCGTCAGCACTATCCGAACAGGAAACTATCGCCCTTACCCCGATATCGGATATTACAGGTCTGCCAATCGAAGGGACATTAATCGGCGGGGTTAATATGCTCCCGGAGGGTATTCAATTCTCAGAGACATGCTCCCTTGAAGTCCAGATTCCACCTGCCGGGAATCCCATGTGTATACTAGGACTGACTTTTTCATCAAATGATGATCTGTTACACCTAAATCCGGTTGTAGTTCAAGATTCAACAGCTATAATGTCTATTGACCATTTCTCCAGTGCCGTTTTTACCACAACGCAAGAAGTTTTTTTTGACCTGATGCTTGATTGTGAAACGGGCATTGGGAAACAAACAATCGATTGGGACCAGTATATTGAAAACCATCTGATCAATGAGTATTTCGGTAGCCACTGGGAAAGAGAACGTATCAGACAAGGCCAGAATTATATAGAAATCGAATACATGGAGACTAATGGTGACCCCAATGGTTCCCACAATGAGTTCTGGTTCTACCAGTGTCCTATATCTGGTAATGAATACTCTCGGCTGCGCCAGTACAATTCAAACGGGATACTTATCTACAGTTCCGACCAGATAAATGGCAACGAGGTTTCCCCCAGCCAGACAGCAACAGTTTTCACCCCGGATTTTGCAACCAGCGGTCCACCGCCGACAAAAGAACAATTTATTGACGCCATTGAGCAATTACAAGAAAAGAGCTGCGCGGGAAACCCCGTATACAAAATCACGATCAGCCCTAGCTGGTGGGCGCCAAAACCCGGCATGAGCAAGCAGTTAGTAGCTGAAGTCCGTGATGCTTATGGTAATCTTCTTGAAGGCAGGGAGCTTACCTGGTCAAGTGATAATGAAAATGTGGCGCGTGTTGATGCAAACGGGCTGGTCACTTCTGTAGGACTGGGCGATGCATTTATTACCGCTACTGCCAAAACTGGAGGTCAGAAAGGGTACGCAGTGATATATGTCTTTAGACTTGATTGCTCGTCTCTTGAGGGTACTTGGACAGGCTACAGTTCTGGCAGTGTGTATGATAGTACTGATGTCATATACAGGTCAACTGACATTCATATCAATGTAAGTAAAAATGATAATCTGGCTATTGCTTATACCTTCACTATTTCAGGATCTATCGTTAGTACTCATCGGTATACTGATGCTTTTGGTACGTTTACTTATGATTTTACTGAATCATTTACCGGAACAGGTCGTTGTTCTTTACTTTCGGATAATGGCTGGTATATTTACTGCCTGGGTATCTTCTTCAGAGATCCTGTATATCAAGGAACCTGGACTTATAGTAATAATGCTGGATCTTGGTCGACAGAATTTTATTGCACCATCTTTTTAATCGACGAAAACACTTTTAAGTTCCGTCCTAATGTTTTTAGTGTTGACATAATTGCACATCGAAATTAATCTCTTATAGATACACATGAATTGATATCAAGTTTTTTCTTTGGTTGCTGATATGTATATTAAACATCACTGAAGCGAGAAAAAGTTTAATTATTCAAAATACATATACAGTACCGCTAAAATATACCAATCTTTAAAATAATGACAACTTCGCATCACGCACAGAAAATATCCTTGGCGGTTCGTCATAGCCACCTGGTGTTGTCATGTCACTATCAACCCTTTGACATCAGACCCCGCTGATTCTATAATGCCAGTTGAAGGACGATGAAAAAAAGCCGTATCGGTGTACTTACCGGCGGGGGCGATTGCGCCGGACTTAACCCCGCCCTTAAATGGGTGGTGAAAACCGCCATGGATGAACGCCTCGAGTCGGAAAGAGGCGTCCGTTATGAAGTCCTTGGCATTCATGACGGATGGAAAGGACTTGTCGATATTGACCCGGCCACCTGGGACGGCACCGGCAATATTACCCCACTCAACCCCGATATCGTCAGGACCTGGGACAGGTACGGTGGCACCATGCTGGGCACCTCGCGCTATAGCCCCTACGACCCCCAAAACGAATGCTCTAATTTAGTTATTGAAAATATTCAGAAACTGGGACTGGAAGCTGTAATCGTTCTCGGCGGCGACGGCACCCTCGCTATTGCTACTCGCCTCTCCAGAGAAGGCATTAACGTCATCGGCATCCCCAAGACAATCGATAAAGACCTCCCGGAAACCGACTACACGCTGGGGTTCGAGACTGCCCTCAACGTTATCGTTGAAGAAGTCGATAGGCTGCGGACTACCGCCGGTTCTCATAAGAGGATTTTCGTCATTGAAACGATGGGCAGGAACGCCGGCTGGCTGGCTTTAGAAGGCGGCGAGGCTTGCGGTGCCTATATCATACTCATACCCGAATTCGACTTCTCCTTTGAACGCGTCAACGAACTGGTCATGGAAGGCAGAAGGTCCGGCACCAGGTATGAAATTGTCATCGTCGCTGAAGGCGCCAAGCCTGTCGGTGGCACGGAAATCGTTAAAAATGAAGAGACCGATAGCTTTGGCCGTAAAACCCTCGGCGGCATCGGCGAAATCCTGGCACAGGAAATAGAAAAAGGCACCGAACTGGAAACCCGCAGCGTTGTGCTTAGCCACCTTCAGCGCGGCGGCGCCCCCTGCGCTTACGACCGCCGCATGGGCCGCTATTTCGGCATTGCTGCCGTCGACCTGATTGTGAACCAGCGCTACGGCAACATGGTAGCCTTTAAAAACGGTGAAATAACCTCTGTCCCGCTGGAAAACATTTATGGTAAGCTGAACCTTGTCGACCCCAGGACCCAGTATGATATTGATAGATACAATGGTCGCCGCACCATCCTTGATAGCGGTAAATGAATAGCGGGAGGAAAATCATTATGTCTACTAACGATAAAATTGACATCCTGATAAAGGAAGCCGTCTTCGGTACTGACCTCCAGAAAATGACGGTACTCTATCAGACCATCCGCCAGACCGCCCTCGACAGCGGTATTTACCCCGCCAGCATCCAGGAACTCTATATGGCTGCCGGCAAAGGGCAGTTCAGCGGCATCACCGTACCCGCTATCAACATCCGTTTGATTACCTACGATGTCGCCAGGTCCGTCTTCCGCGCGGCTATGAAGGATAATGTCGGCGCCCTCATCTTTGAAATCGCCCGCTCGGAGATAGGCTATACTAAACAGACTCCCGCGGAATATTCCGCCTGCGTCCTGGCAGCGGCGGTGAAAGAAGGGTTCCGGGGACCCGTATTTATCCAGGGCGACCATTTCCAGGTCAACCGGGCTAAGTACCAGGAAAACCCTGAAGTCGAGCTGAATGCTATCAAAGCTCTCGTCAAGGATTCCGTTGAAGCCGGTTTCTATAATATCGATATCGACGCTTCTACCGTGGTTGACATCTCTAAAACCGACCTGATAAAGCAGCAGGAAAAAAACTCGCAGGTAACCGCGGAAATGACGCGTTTCATCCGTGATATCGAGCCGAAAGGCGTCACCGTCTCCATCGGCGGGGAAATCGGCGAGATAGGCAAGGGCAACAGTACCGTGGCCGACCTCCGCGCTTTTATGGACGGCTACCTGCACCGGCTGCCTAAAGGCTCAAAAGGTATCTCTAAAATCAGTGTGCAGACCGGCACCACCCACGGCGGCGTCGCTCTACCTGATGGGTCAATCGCCAAGGTCAAAATTGATTTCGATACCCTTAAAAAGCTATCGCAAATTGCTCGCGCAGAATACGGCCTGGGCGGCGCGGTTCAGCACGGCGCGTCCACCCTCCCTGATGAAGCCTTTGACATGTTCCCCAGGGTAGAGACCATCGAGGTGCACCTGGCTACCGGCTTCCAGAATATCGTCTATGATAGTCCCCAATTCCCTGAAGATTTACTGCAGCGAGTATACCTTTATCTCAACGAGCACAACAGCAATGAGAGAAAAGAGGGACAAACTGAAGAGCAGTTCCTTTATAATACTCGTAAGAAGGCTTTGGGGCCTTTTAAGAAGGAACTCTGGAGCCTGCCGGAACCAAAATTACACGCCATCATGACTGAACTGGAAAACCGTTTCTCCCTGATTTTCCATAAACTCAATGCCGTCGATACCGTTAAACTGGTGAAAAAATACGTCGGCTCTCCCGCTAAAAAATAGCTTTGCCATCTGGCATATCATAAAATGAAAGGCTGGATACTCTTTTCGAGAAATATCCAGCCTTGTCTATATCTATTAAATCCTGAATTGGTCTCGGCCTATTTCTTGCCGATTCTGAACATCTTGGTGCCGCAGGTTGGGCACACGCCCTGTGTCGCCGGCTTGCCGTTCTTCATAGTGATGGATTTAGCGTTGCTCATTTCTTTCTTGGCTCGGCACTTCACACAATATGCTTGCATGATTCCTCCTTCCTTGAAGCTATTTGTTTAAAACAATATACTATTGCCACGCTCGTGTCAAGTGCTGCTCACGTACGAATGTATGGTAATTTACTCACAATTTTAATAAATTTTATCTCCCATATCCAAAGTCATAGCCGATTTTTCCTTTTTCCCCTCCTGTTCCCATGCCAATCCTGTAATGCTTATGCTATACTTTATATCGGAAAGGACTAAAAAAGGATTAGGCGTAGCATGAAAAAAACCGTATTCGTTGATGGCCAGCATGGCACCACCGGCCTGAAAATATATGAGCGGCTGAACGGTAGAAAAGATATTGAAGTTATTAAAATAGCCGAAGAAAAACGCAAGGACCCGGAAACCAAGCGCAAGCTCCTGAATGAAACGGATATCGTTTTTCTTTGCCTGCCGGACGATGCCGCCCGCGAGTCCGTCGGTCTTATAAAAAACAGCTCCGTCTGCGTTATCGATGGTTCTACGGCTCATCGCGTAGCGGAAGGGTGGGTTTACGGACTCCCCGAGCTTAATAAAGAGCAGCGGGCCCTGATAAAAAAGTCGAAGAGAATTTCCGTACCGGGCTGCCATGCCACCGGTTTTATCCTGGCACTCTATCCGCTGGTGGTTAAAGGCATCGTCGCCCCGGATTACCCGGTCTCCTGCCATGCCGTGGCTGGATATAGCGGTGGCGGTAAGTCCATGATTAGCGATTATGCCGGCGGGAACGTACCCGACTCTATAAAAAATCCCCGCCCCTATTCTCTCGACCTGAACCATAAACATCTCCCTGAAATGACTAAAATCGTCGGACTGGCTCGGCCCCCCGTTTTTACGCCTACTGTGGTTAATGTCTATAACGGTGAAATCGTCTCCATTCCGTTTGTACCCGACCATTTGGAAAAACATATCTCCGCCGCGGATATCCGGGAAGTGCTGGCTGAATATTACGCCGGAGAGCGTTTTGTCAAAGTGATGCCGTTTCCGGCGGATGACTACCTGGAAAACGGCTTCCTGACATTTACCGACTGCAACGATACGAATAACCTTGAGATATTTGTCTTCGGGAATAAGGACAGGGTTTTACTTTCCGCCCGTTATGATAATCTGGGCAAAGGAGCTTCCGGTACGGCTGTCCAGAACATGAATATCGTGCTGGGCCTGGATGAAACAACAGGCCTTTAAAGGGCTTAACCATAGGTAAAGAGACTGCTTATGACGCGCTACACCCACCTTGAACTTAATCGTGACGTTCCCGCCCCGTCCGGTTACTACACCCCTCAAAAAGAGGTCAGGCTGAAATACAACGGACGTGAAGTCCTTTATACCCTTAGCCGGGCGGTTATCGAGTCCTCCTGCTGCGGCGCCTCCGATTTCTGGAGCGCGCAGGTCCCCGGCTATGTTATCGGCTGGCGCCAAGAGAACAATAGGGAAGGCTTGCCCGTTTCTTTAGTTGAACCGATTACTGACGAACCCACCCGTGACGCTATCCGCAAAATCATCAAAGACACCGAGTTCGTGTCCCGCACTGATTTCTGGTAACAGTCCTATCCCGTCTCCTTCGCCACCTTTTCCCGGTAAGCCGCCAGCAACTTTTTAGTAACTTTCCCCGGCTTCCCCCCGCCGATAATATCCATCCGCCCTTCCGCGTCGCTCACCCGCACCACCGGCATCACCTCTATCATGCAATTCGTCATAAAGACCTCGTCGAAAGCCTCTATCGTATCGGGTGAAATGTCCCCCTCTTTAACGCTTATGCCCATCTTTTTCGCCATCGCCATTACCACCTCCCGCGTCACCCCCGGGATAATGCCGTTATCCACCGAAGGCGTTAGCAACCTCTTCCCCTCCACGAAAAATATATTGCCGCTCCCTCCCTCCGCCACGAATCCCCCGTCGTTCAATACGATACATTCGTCCAGTCCGTTCTCCTTTGCTTCTATCCTCGCTATGGCGCTTGCCAGGTAGTTTATCGACTTCATAGTAGATAATACCGACTGTCGGCAGCGCCTCACCGACGCTATCCCTACCTTGAAACCCTCGTTGTATTTCTCCTCGGGAAACGGCGTGTAAGGTCGCGCGGTTACCAGCACCGTTGGCATCCCTCCAGCTTCCACCCACGGTAATGCATCGCCTTCTCCGTTGGTCACGGTCACGCGTACCCGGGCGTCT
>MGMT01000047.1 GCA_001796525.1 Chloroflexi bacterium RBG_13_51_52
GGGTAATTATGGGAGTTTAATAAGTAATCATGAACAGCAAAATGAAGCTAGGTGAAAAAGATGAACGTTTATTGAAGTATATTTATGATGAATATGAAAAGAACTCAGTATTTCAACAATATGGTCAATATGCGTTAACAATTGTTTCAAGTTTTGAAGAAGATACTGGTATTGAATTCGAAGACGCGGGAGCGCAATTAGAAGCAATAAATCGATTATTGAAACAAGGTTGGATAGAAACCGAACCTATAAGAACAAAAACTAGTGTTCAGATAACTGATAAGGTAAGAAGGCTTACTCCTTTGGGTATTGAACACGTTGAACAAAGAAGAAAGATAGCGCCAAAATTATTAAAAGCTACGCCCACAGCCGCAGAAATAATTGGAAGATTTTTTAAAGGTTTTTTAGGGAAGTAACCAAGGAAAAATCGCCCCGCCGCCCCTATCTACCCAACAGATCTGTCACCACGTCGTTGATGGCTTTTCCGTCCGCTCTTCCCTTGAGTTTGGGCATCAGCTGCTGCATCACCTTGCCCTTGTCGCCGGGACCTTTAGCCCCCACCGCCCCGATAACCTCTTTCACTTCCGCTACTACCTCATCATGGCTCATCTGCTTGGGCAAGTAAGCCTGCAGAATCACCATTTCCGCTTCCTCTTTAGAAACCAAGTCGGCGCGGTTGCCCTTCTTAAAAGCGTCGATGCTCTCCTGGTGCCGTTTGACATCTTTAGAAATAACGCCCAGTACATCGGAGTCGGTCAGGGCAGCCTGTTTTGCCATCCAGGCGTTCTTCACCGAGGCTATCAGCATGCGGAGCGTGTCACGCTTGACCGTATCGCCGCTCTTCATCGCCTGCTTGAGGTCCTCGGTCATTCTTTTTTCAAGCTCTGATTCGGGCGCCATATAGTACCTTCTTAAGTGGGAAAATATCGCTGGCCGATTAGTTCAAACTAACGGGTATTCGCCGCCCGACGGAAAGTTCTGGTGCTTCTGGCAGACCCGCGTTTCTTGGCTGCTTTCTTCCGCTTCCGCTTGATAGACGGCTTCTCATAGTGCTCCCGACGGCGCAATTCCGCCAGGATGCCGTCCTGTTGCACTTTCCTGTTAAAACGTTTGAGTAAACTATCGAAGCTTTCTTCCGCACCCGGTATGACTTCTGCCAAGTAGCATCACTCCCCTTCTTAAATTATCCGGCCGCTGGCGGCCAATATTATTGGGGGTTTCTAACCCTCCCGGTGCTGAAAGGGTTCTACCCCCAAATATAATTCTTACTGCTGGTGTTTCACTTATTATGTGAAACACACCTTATCATTGTAGATGGCGAGGGCTAAACTGTCAAGAGAGTTGACCTTGTTTTTGGGTCAACCCTTTTCAAACCTGCTCATTATCTCCACTGCCGCCACCAGCCCTGAAGCCGATGCCTGCACCAGCCCACGGCTAACCCCTGTCCCGTCTCCCACCGCGAACATGTTTTTCACTTCCGTTTCCAGACAGGATGTGAGTTTCGGGCGGAAGGAATAGAATTTTACTTCTATTCCATATAATAAAGTATCTTCAGATGCCACACCCGGCATCATTTTATCCATTGCCATCAGCATTTCAATAAGTCCGGTAAGATGACGGAAGGGTAAAGCAAAGCTCAAGTCGCCCGGTATAGCGCTCTTCAATGTCGGCTTAAGTTTTCCCTTCTGAATACGGGCTGCAGTGGAACGCCGTCCTTCCAGCAAGTCCCCAAGGCGTTGTACCAGGACACCTCCCGCCAACAAATTTGAAAGTTTGGCGATATATTTCCCGTAAGCAATCGGCTCATGGAAAGGCTTGGTAAAATCGGTACTCACCAGCAACGCGAAATTCGTATTATCGCTTTTCCGACCAGTGTAGCTGTGTCCGTTTACCGTAATTACGGGGTCGGTGCCACCGGTAGACTCCATGATAACTTCTCCGGCAGGGCACATGCAGAATGTCCGGATACGGTCGTGAAAGCTCGGAGACATATATTCCAGCTTGACCTCATACAAGACATCGGTCAGGTCTTTCATTAACATGTAAGGCACTTCCACCCTCACCCCGACATCTATGGGGTTATGGTACATCGTTAACTTGAGTCGTCCCGCCTCATGTGAAAGCCAGTCGGCGCCTTCCCTACCCGGTGCCAAGATAAGATATTTACAGAGATATCTTTCTCCCCCCTCCGTCTCTATACCTTTGACCTTGCCCTTTTCCACCAGCAATTTAGATGCCATTGTCCGGGTTTTTATATCTATCTTCGGGAAAAGATAGTCCCGCATAGCTTTCAGGACCTTGTAGCCGCCTTCCGTTCCCATGTGACGTACCGGTGTCGGTATCAGGCGTAAACCCGCCTTGCCCGCTTTGCGACTTATTTTATCGATGACCCCATCGTCGCCAAAAACCTTTTTCGTAGCTCCAAACTTTAGATATAATTTATCGACATGTTTAATTAGTCCAGCCGCGTGCTCTTCACCGAGGTATTCCCCCATGTGACCCCCGACCTGTGTCGAAAGCACCAGTTTGCCGTCACTGAAAGCCCCGGCCCCTCCCAGACCACAAACCAGGTTACAGGGTTGGCACTCCTCGCAGGTACTGCCCGTATCGCGTACCGGACACCGCCGGCCGCTGATATCCCTGCCCTTTTCGACAAGAAGGACCTTTAGCTTTTCCGACTGTGCAAGCTCCAGGGCAGCAAATATCCCCGCCGGCCCTCCGCCGATGATAATAACATCATACGCCTTGTCCATTATTTCCCTATTCCCTACAGACACAATAAAAAGCCGAGACAGTCCATTACCAATCGAATATCTCAGCTTTTCCAGACTGCGAACAAATTACCCTGCCTAGACAATTATATCCACAGTGTGATTATACGTCAAGGTATTTCATTATAGCTCTGTCTGACTGAACCACCGAATACAACATTTCAGGCAATTTATACAAATATTGCATTTTATACAAAAAGCCAAATAATGGACAGCACGACCATATACTGGGGATAACCCGCATTGACTTTTGCCATATGGCAAAATATAATCTTATCATCATGAGCTATAACATCAACGATTTAGGGAAAATTCTGAAACAGCAAAGGATTACTGTCCCGCTAACTCTCCAGGAGCTCGCCGCTGAATCTGGAGTGTCTTCTTCTCACCTGGGTCGCATCGAAAGGGGTGAGCGTTTTCCGTCAGCGCGGATTTTACGCAAAATAGCCAAGCCTCTTGGTTTCAACGAGGATGAATTATTCACCCTCGCCGGCTTCCTCTCACCACAGGCTTCCGGTGTAGCTGAAGAAAGCACCACACGCTATAGCAGCCGCCAGCTGGACCATTATGTAGCCAGAATACTGGCTGAAGAACCGCTGGAGGTACAGCGCGCCGTTATCGGCATCCTAAGTCTGCTGAAAAGCGTCGCCAGGGGCATATCCAAATAAAACCGCTTCGTTTTCACTTTCGACGTTCCGGTTGGAAGGAAACCATCGCCTTTTTATACGCTGTTACTTGATACGTTTTGAAAAACGTGTTACATTTAAGTTAACTCGTTTGCCTGCGTATCGGGCAATACCGGGTTTGATATTTATGGAAACCAAAGAAGAGGAATGGCTAAGGTTTATCGATACCCTTAGTCATGAGCTTAAAACACCGCTGACTTCTATAATCGCCGCAGCCGGTTTGCTGGAAGAAGAACTCCAAACCACCGCTGATGAATCCCACCGCAAGCTAATTCAAACTATTATACGCAACTCCAGTTCGCTTGAATCTAGGCTGGCGGAACTCCTCGATATCGTCAAAACAGGCAGCGGTAGACTACAGCTTCAGCTTGAACCGGTAGATATGAAATCCCTGGTGCTCGGGACATGCATGCAAATCAGCCCTCTGCTGCATAATAAAGGGCAGCAACTTACCACAGAATTACCCGATTCCCTCCCCATCATTCAGGGAGACGGTCAGCGACTGGAGCAGGTATTGTTGAATTTAATGAACAACGCCACCAAGTTTACCCCCGATGGAGGGAAAATCACCATCAAGGTACGGCAGCATGATGACGGCGTTTTAGTTCAAGTGCATGACAACGGCATCGGCATCGCCAAGGAACAGCAGAATATGCTATTCAAACCCTATAGCCGCCTCAACTCCGATAGACAGCGCCATCCCGGCCTTGGACTCGGTCTGGCGTTATCCAAGCAGGTAGTGGAACTGCATGGCGGTAGAATCTGGGTCGATAGTGAAGCCGGTAAAGGCAGCATTTTCTCTTTCTTCCTGCCGCGGCGACCTGCGAGGCAACCTATACCTAAATAAGGAGCGCCATGAAAGTATTGGTTATTGAAGATGACCCCGGGATTATTGAAGTTGTCTCCTTATGCTTCCAGCTCCGCTGGAGCGGCACCACGGTGATATCCGCCGCCAACGGTCATAAAGGCGTAGAACTTGTTGAAACGGAGAGCCCGGACGTCGTTATCTTGGATATAGGTCTGCCGGATATGGACGGCTATGCCGTATTGCGGGAAATCCGCCGCTTTTCCGACGTGCCGGTATTGATGTTGACGGTTAGAGGCGAGGACACCGACGTCGCCAAGGGACTGGAACTCGGCGCCGACGACTATATTACCAAGCCCTTCAGCCACATCGAGTTGATTGCCCGTGTACAGGCGGTACTGCGCCGCTCCCAGGGTTTAAATGTAACCGATGAGGAGCGCCCCTTTATCGCCGGCAAGCTATCAGTTGATTTTGCCCGTAATGAAGTCACGTTGAGCGGACAGCCGATCAAACTTACTTCGACGGAAAGAAAACTACTGTATCACCTTATCAGGAACGAGGGCCGTATCATTTCTCATGAGAGCCTGCTCGCTAAAGTATGGGGAGATACATATATCGATGCCAGAGACCTCCTCCGTGTGCACATACAGCACCTCCGTCAAAAACTTGAGGATAACGCGGAAACGCCCAGTATCATCGTCACCGAGCACGGCATCGGCTATAAATTCATAAGGCCTACCAGCACTTAAATACCAACTGCTAATCCTCCAGCGTATCCTTCAAATCCTTCCTATCATCCCTCCTATGGCATGCTTTTTCAGTCTTTCCCTTAGTGTTTTTATTCTTTATTAAAAGTTTACGGTATCTTTATGATTTCTTTATTTTTCTTAGACGCATCTTTATGGTTCTGTGTTAAATTGAAAGTAGCCAAAAAGTACTATGACCCCGAAGAAAAATGGGAAAATGGAAAAAATAAAAGTATTTTTATCCGACCCGCAGGTTCTTTTCAGGGAGGGCATTCACTTTATCCTCTCCGGTGAAGATGATTTTGAAGTTACTGGCGAGACTACCGCTAATCAGGAAGCCTTTTCACTTATTGAAACCAATCCCCCCAACATCGCCATCTTAAGTATGCACGACGCCAAAGCTGACGGCGCTGAAATTACCCGCCGCATCCGCCGGAACATGCCGTCGGTATCTGTGATACTTATCATGGATCAAAAAGAGCCGGAAAAAGTATTCGCCGCTATCAAGAGCGGTGCCGGCGCCTGCCTCACCAAGGATACCGAGCCGGAACACCTGCTCGATATCATCAGGGTAGTGGCGCAGGGCAGTCTTCCTATCATGGATGAATTACTTAACCCGGCTATAGCCTCGCTGGTCCTCAACGAATTTGAAGAACTGACGGCTGTCAATGAGCAGTTTGATAATCTGCTCGCTAATCTAACCCCCAGAGAAACTCAAATTCTCACCGCTATCGTCGCCGATAGTAAAATCGAACAGATCGCTGTCAAACTGGATATAAATGAAGATACCATTCGGCGCAACATCAGGCTGATAGTGAATAAATTAGTTTCCAACGAACAGACGCGCAATATTATCGAAGCCACCCAGCGGAACCTCCCCTCTTTGATCCGCTCCGGTAAAGCAAACGGTAAATCCAACGATTATGTCACCAGGACAGAATTCAATGAGTTCAAAGACCATTTGATGGAACGACTCAAGTCGTTTATCGGTGAACTCGCCTAATATTACTTTATTGTGAAGAGGAGGTATTTATGTAGATGAAGCAAAAAACAAGTCGGTCGGCTTTCTGGACTGTTCGGGCAAGCACCGGGAGTCGCCCACTTTAGAGGCAATATAAACCAATACATAAAAAGTCAATGAGGAGGATTAAAAGAAAAAATGGTAGAAATTAGATACGGTGACCAATATGAAGTGTCTGACCTTGCCGGTCAGACCGTTTGTGAAGCCCGCGAGCTGTTTAAAACTGATTTGGGGATCCCGAATAAAGCCCAGGCAAGATTGAACGGCTCCAAGGTCAAACCGAGCGCCGAATTAGATACGGTGATCAATGACGACGATAAACTTACCTTCGCCGTCTCCCGCAGCAGGACCCCCTTACTTATCGGCGCCCTGCTCCTGGCGCTGGCTGTTACCGGCAGCGTCTTCGCCTTCGGGTTCATCAATGCCAGTATCTCCCTTGGCGGCGGTCAGGCAACCAATGACTTTGCGTCGGTAACCCAGAACGCTACTCTGGCTGTTAGCTGGTCTCCCTACGGGTACTACAAGGGTACCATCACTGCTTCAGCTAATGCCACCTCAATATTCAACGTAGACACCGTTACCTCCGGTTATGCCGGCGACCTGGCTGTGACCGTCTCCCTTGCCAATGCCGACACTCTGGTAAAGTGTTATCGCATGCTGGCGGTGAAACTTGTACTGTGTGACTCGACCAACAATCTCATGGACATCAACGAGGATGGCACTATAAATGGTGATGACTACGTCCTACTTACTCTGGACAATGGTTCGGTCACCATGTTCCCAGGTGGTGTTAGTGATAACATGACCATCAGGGTCAAGAGCGGCTTTTATATCACCCACATCTACAAAGCCGTTAACTGGAACGCAGCCTCTAAATATCAGCCCCTGCTGTTCGCTGAAGTCGCCCAGAGATAATCTGAATAAATAATGAGGTAGGGTAGCCGGGAAGCAGCCCGCTACCCTACCCCTTCTCCCTTCCCGCTTCCGCTGCTGAAAGAAGCTGGTGAATAGATAAAATGAAAAAGAAATTAATATTCGGAGGAATGATATTACTCGCCCTGGTGTTGACGACAGGCACCTTTGCCTACACCTATTCATATAGTTCGACAACACTGGGAAGCTACATGGCTGAAGGACCTTTTGCTACCTACCAGTTATCAACCAACCAGCCTGACTGGGATAGCATCCTGCCCGAGGGCGAGTACGGCTCCGAAATACTTGTTCCTAATTTCGCCGGCGATAATACTGAATTTCCTTCACAGTTCCCCGCCATCGGTGAACACTGGGATAAAGTTGATGAACAGCCTGCCGACGACCTCGGCACGTATGTTTCCACCGAGGGTTACAACTCCTGGGCTAGAGACCTCTATAATCTTAGTAATTTCATGGGAGCCAGCGGCTCTGAAGTCATCTCCGGTGTTATCGTGTATTTCCGCTTCGCCGCCGGTGGCAGCTACAATGTCAAAGCCATGGCAGCCCTGAAAACCAACGGCGAGGTTTACGAAGGTCCAACCATTACCTACAATCAACCTAGTTTTACCACTGAATCATGGGAATGCCTTGTGAATCCCTATACCGAAGAAGCCTGGACATGGGACGAAATCAATGATTTACAGGCTGGTATAACCGCTAGAGGCAATTCCACCACCAAGCCGGTCATATGCACCCAGGTATATGTTCAGGTCAACTATGAGTATTCCAACACACAAGGTGAAGTGCCCCAGGGTGTCCTCTTTGAAGTGAATCCTCACCCGGGGTATACCGGCGACCTGCTGGTAAAAATCTACCTCACCAATACTGCTGACCTGCTTAAAGCGTACCAATATATTAATATGAAAATTTATGTAGCCGACTCGATTGAAGCGGGATACACGCCTGATTATGAAATTATTAGTATTGAAACCGGCGTAGTCACCTTCAACATAATTGGCGGTTCCGCCGATAGTTATTTCGTACAGCTAATCGGCGGCAGCTATCGCCTCATTTCCGATAACCCTGATGAATGGGGCGCAGGATGGACTTTGGAACCCGACTTTTACTGCGAGGTTTCGCAAAGGTAAGATAAGCTAATGAAACGCGCCATCGGATTAATATTAGCCATAGTAGCCTGTATTGTAGCCTTCCTCTCGGTGAGAGGCTCGCTGCCGTTCATGCCCATTTTCGGCTCATCCATGGAACCTACTCTTCAGTCCGGTGGCTTGCTGATAATCGACCCAATCGACCCCAAAGACGTTAAGATAGGCGATATTATCGTTTACAACGTCCCGCCGATGGTCCGTGAATATTATAGCTACCCCCCGACGGTATCCCACAGAGTTATAGAAATAATGACTGTTCCATCGCTGGGTTTCCGTACCAAAGGTGACAACACCGGCGAAGATCCCTTTACCATAATGCCGCAGGATATCCGAGGCACCGTAGGCAGTCAAATACCCTACCTCGGCCTGCCCCTGCTTTTCTTCCAGAGCCAGCAGGGTGTGATATTCGCGGTCATTGCCCTGATTCTACTGGCTATATTCCTCTACGGCGGTGAAATCCGCCGCGGCAGCGGCTTGCTGCACCGGGGTGTATTCGCTCCCGTCATTAATGAAGAAAAACGCGCCAACCGCATGCTTTCCCGCCAGATAGAGGCCACAGAAAAGAAGATAGGAACTACGGAGCAAGCTCTTGAAAAATTCTCTCTGGCTGTGGCGGAATACGCCAAGCACCTGGCCAGCCATACCAGCGCTATCCAGGGCCTATCTGATGCTTCTCAAGAACTGAAGAAAGGCGCCGCCGAGCAAAACCGCGTCCTCTCCGCCATCATGGATAACGTCGTTAAATCCGATTCGAAGCGGGAAACCGTTATTATCGAAGAGTCCAAGCAGGCGCCCCAAAAGCCGGTAACCAAAGCAAAAAAGACTGCCGGACCCACGGAAAAATACCATAAAGCTTTAACCAACGGCACGCCCGGCTGTGCCCGGAAACACCCTCCGACCTCTGAAGAAATATCGTCTATTTCCCACTAGGTATAAACAGCCGTTACCACCGCTTCCTTCGGGTTATTCTCATCGAAAAAGATAACGGTCACTTTGCGTCCCGCCGCCATTTCTGCAGAGGCTACGTTCCTGGCAACCGCCACATCTTCAAGATAGACCTTATAACCGTCGGCCAGGCGCACTGTCGCCGTGTAATTGGTAGCATTAAAGCTCTTTAATTCCGCTTTCTTTATTATCATATTACACTCCGCCTATTTCTGAACGTTGATAATAATCCCCGCGCTGCGGCTGATATACCAGTGTTATACCGAGTATCCGCCTTTTTGCGACCTCCAGACCGGCACGGGCATCCGTTACCGTGATAACGTCATAAAGCTGCTGCCCGCAATTCACCGGTATGGTAATAATTCCCTCGATTGCGTCTATCTCCGCCTTTCTTAGCACTGCTTCCCCACGCTGATAGGCTTTCGCCGTGGTGTTCAGGTTCCTGTCCTCGACGTGCCGTATCCGTTCGTATAAACGGTCCATTTCCTCCCAGTCAAAGCTGTCGATAACTATCAATTTGCCCTGGCCCGTATCATACCCCTCTACCTGCGCCCGATTGACTCTCATAGCGCTTTGCTGGTACCTTCCATCCAGGATTACGTGTTCTACTCCGTAGTTGTATACCGGGCTATCTTCCGATTGCGGATTTACCAGGTAGGCTTTATTCCCTTCAATGAACACCACATCGGGCGCGAAGGAAAGTAGCTTTTCGATGGCGTCTTTACCGCTATCATTAGGATTTACCGTGAAATCCGGATAAAAATTCGCTATTGTGGCTGACTGTGATTTCACCTCCAGTTTAATACCCGCTCTAGCCATTATCACCGCGATGATTTCTTTAACGTTTTTATCATTGGTAGTTTTATTCCAGCGGAGCTGGTGTCTGGCCGACCAGTCGCTTAAAGCCCCCCACCCGTCCCATGCCCGCAGGATAACGCTGGCTCTTCCCCCTGTGCTGGTATGTTCGAATGACTCCAAGCAATACGTTTGCCCAGAGCTGTATTCGACGCCTGCTGTCGTGCGATAGCCGGGACTGAACTCCAGCTGGCAGCCTTTGTCCAGCACCGCAATATCACCCTGACCCGGCGAGGCATACTTCCCATCGTTGTTGTCCAGTTCAACAACTAAAACGCCCCCCGCTTGATTGCTCTCCTGTCTTACACTGATAATATCTGCCGTCAGGTCGAGGCTCTGGGAAACTAACGGAGCCCTCCACACACCGTCGGGACTTGCCAGCCAGACATAATCGCCGTAATGCGCCATCGCCAGTCCGTATTCGCAGGATACGTTAAAAGGCGCCGGTTCTCTCCACAGCCCTTCGCTGTAGGTGACGCCAAGTAACATGTGTGACTGGAAAGGTCGATTGTATGCCTCGATGCCGCTGTATTTCTCGGTGAAAAAGCACCGGTAGACATCCGTTTTATCCAAGAAAGGCTGTTTGTATTCGTAATCACCGCCAGCCGGCGCTGATGCTATTTCCTTTAAAGTCGACCATGTTCCCGGACTCACATTCCCACCGTCGCCGTAGACGAGGCTCCATAGTTTAAAATTGCCTGCCGTGTCCTTGCCGGTAACCAGCAGGTTCCAGTCGCCGTCATACATGCAGGCTACCCCGGAAAGGTTGCCGGTGGTTTTATCCCAGGCTGTTTTCGTCTGCCACTGTCCGCCGATGCACTTCATCACGTACAGATTTGCGGCGTCAGCGATAAAAACCGCTATATCTCCGTTTGGTTTATATGCCGCCGCGATATCGTAAATTGCGGTAGTCTGTGAATAATCGATTAGCTCGGCGCTGCCCCAGGTAACACCGTAGTCGGTACTTTTAAAACGCCTTATCTCACGGTTGGGCTTTATCCAGTATATCGCTACCTCCGCACCCAAAGATGCCGCCGCCGTTACGATGGCATTGTACTGGTTGGTATATGTCCACTGACTGAAATCACTTTCCGGCCCCGGGCTGCTTACCCTCTGGCGGTAAAGCTTCCTGGAATCGCTGGAAGGGGTTGTCCTGGCTCTGACCATCGAGCCATCGCCGGGCATGGTCAGGGTATGAAACCAATCGACCTCGGAGCCGTCATAAAGCCGTATCCAGCTATATCTGTCTACTCCGGCGATTTTATTTACAGCCTCCAGTTTTATATATGGTACGGCAACTGCCTGTTGCTGTGCCGTCATCAGCGTCGATGTTAAATCTCGCATCTTTTCACCCCGTGTTCTAATTAAGGTCCATAGTCGGTAGTCCTGGCAATGTTAGGAAAGTAAGGCTCGTAAAGCGCATTGACGCTAACGCGGTTCCTCCGCCCCAGCCTTTTAAGTTCCTGACGGAAATATTTAATCTTTTGATTGCCCCACTCAAGCAGTTCCCCGGGCGTTACATTACCCCCCACGTTAACCCTGTTTATCGTATAGACCGCCAGCTCGATGGCGGCATATCCGCAGGCGCCGCCCACTACAAGGTCCTCGTATTTTCCCGGGAGCGTCGTTCCCTGGTCGTCCAGGGTATGCCGCGCGCCGTAATATATATTGTAGTTTGAGCCATCCGGCTGGCTTCCGCTTAAGATGGTCACACTATCTCCCCAGATAGAGAACTGCTGGTAATTGGGCGGGGTAGCGCCTACCTGGTACTCTATTGCTACCACCATAATCCTATCGTTCAGTCCTGATATATCTATTTCTCTCGAGCCCGCTGTAGTGGGCAGCGTCGCTTTCGCCGGCAGCGGCAGGCTCTCGGATAGTTCCCCCACCGCCCGGTTGATATGCCTCGTTAGCTCCCCGTCCGTCCAGCGGTAATTCGTTTCGTCTCCATCGTGCAGGTCTTGCCTGACCAGCGCTATCATTTCCGTAATATTCATAGTCTAACCTCCTTATGCGGTATGCTTACCCGCCCCTGATAGTTGCCCAATCTTAAATCGCAACCCGCCTTGTTTGTTAATATTTTTATACTATCGGCTCCGCTACCCTCGTCCTGGCTGAAAAGGCCTTTCAACAGACCTCCCATTTCCAAACCGCTGCCTCCATCTCCCGAAAGCATCACAGCCGCGGTCAGGCTTTGCTCGATGCCATTACCTTCTTCTGCGATGCCAAGTTCTCTTAAAGACACTGCCTCTGCCCCGCTGCCGCTATCGCCGGAGGTTTTTACCTCCCCCGTTGTATATGTTATTACCAGCTTTGGGGCATAGGTAGCACTGCCGTCATACGAATGTGGTCTACGGTAGGCACCACTACTCGAACCGTTATTCTCCCAAAAGATAACCAGGGCATTTCCGCTTGACCAGCCGGCTCTATTGATAACTGTCTGGATAAGGGAGACGATAGATGGACTGTTGTAATCATTGCCGGCAACCCAACCCCCTATGTCGTTCCAGGCTACCGGTGATGTCCTAGTCCTGCTGTTATAATCAGCTAAAGTAGAGAACGTAGCCGCATTGTCGGTATCTTCTGCAAGTATATTTGTATTAACCGTCGCTGCCGACTCATTAGCATAGGCTCTAAAAGTGAGATAAGCATCAGTTATGATTGCTCCCTGCTGAATAGTGACATTTTGAAACCTTGTACCGCTGCGCCAGTTGTTGAAGGTACTATTATAGTTACCGCAACCAATTACTACCTCGGTTGGTAGCCAATCGGTTGTATAGCGGCTAAGAGCATCATCGGTACTCGCTCCAACCTGGAGGTTTAAAGTAGCCATTGGTTTATTTGCCTCCCATTATGAGCTTTCATTAGTGCGTTCTTCTGCTTCTACGCCAGTGTAATGTCTACCTGTAATGTCCAGGTTCCGCCTGTTTTCGTGCCAAGGCTTTCCACCTTGCGGTTCAGGCATTTCCCGCTGGTGGCTTGCTTGACCACCCACTCGTTCCAGGCATAGTTGGCTTCGCTCGCCCCGAAGCTTGCTTTAAACGTAGCCTTCTGCGTCGTCGATGTAGGATAGCCGCTGTCCATGCCCTTATAGGTCTTATTAGTGGCTGCCTGCAGGTCCGTCTGCGTGGCGTCGGCGGCCATAGTACTGTCTCCCACCCCTATCTGCGCCCCCGCGTTGTTGAAGTGGTCGGCGGAATCACCGCAAATGAGGTCCCACATCTCGTCGATGCCGCTATTGAGCAGGCAGTTACCTTCTCTGTAAACGACCTCGTACGGCTTACAAAGCTGCTGGAAATCGCCGTCTTTATACAGCCCAACGTCCTCCCGGTACTTGCTTAGCAGGAACCGACACCGCCATCTCGCTGTATCCTGTTTTTTCATCTTTTCCTCCCTTGATGGGGGAGGGGTTTTCCCTCCCCCTGATTGTCTTTATTTAAAGTCTAGTCCTGGACGCCGATTAGCGCCGCAGCCTTAATCGAGCTGAACAGCGCCAGCGATACGTACCATTTGACGCGTGTCCTTGAGGCGTCTTTGTTCTCCAGCGCCCCTACCGGTTCCACCTGTAAGTGCCCCGGACTGGTCAAGCCGCAGAGCGCCCCCTCTCCGAACTGCAGGGCATAAATAGTGGAGCAGTCGCCGCCAGTTGTGGCGGTTTCTACCCCGTCTGTCAGTACATGCGTATCGAGTATCCAGTCGTTGACGCCGACGGGTACGCTGTCCCACAGCTGCACGAAGTTGCCCCACTGGTCACGGTCAGTCTCGGTCATGCCGCCCACCGCCCTGACCAGGTTGTTTATCTTACGCCTGGAGCGCCGGCTCATCAATAACATGTCCGGTTTACCGCCTTTGATTGCATCAATGAGTTCGTCCATCTTGGCGAGCGTCAGCGTATCGCCAGTATCAGCCATGGCAATTACCTGTTCGCTTGCCGTCCCGGTGTCGATTAATTTTTTCAAGCCGTCGAACTGCTTGGCGTTGACCGCGGCGTTTCCGTAGATAAAAATTTCCTCGAACTTGCTCTTCAGCGCTTTAGCCTTGAGCTCGATAACTGCCGCCTCTAAGTCCTGGATATTGCTGCGCGTCGATTTGAGGAAGTTGTCCACGTCCGCGTCACCGCCCATGATCTTCAGGTTTGCCGTCAACTGCTCGAATGTCGGCGTCGATTCCGCCCAGGTGTCGCCCACATCGTAAAAATCTATGTCGGGTAAAGTTTTTTCCTGGTTATAGGTAAGTCCGTTTCCCACGATTTCTATGAACGGCAGCCTCTGTAGTACCGGTGAATCCTTGACAATTGTCTCGACCACCCCCTGCATCAACATGTCGTTGGAAAGCTTGGCTGCCTCTGCCAGTGTTAAAGCCATATTAATTTTCCTCCTGCATCCGTTATTTGTTTTTTGATTTTTAAGAATTTTTTTTCTGGTGTCTTAGCTTCAAATTGAAGCTGAATTGTTTTTATTTGTTTTAAATTGTTTTATGTTAAGTGCACCTCGTTTACTGTTAGCCCCCCTCTATCCCATATTTAATCTTCTCCCTCGGGGATAATGCCGAAAGGTCCGGCGGTGTCCGCGCCGGCGCGCCGGCCGGCACTCTTATCAGGTTGTTCTCCGCCCCGATTTCCTGCTTTACTCTCTCAACCAGCGCCCTGGCCCCTGCCACCGACTCTCTTATCTCCTCGATAGTGTCTCCCTTAATCATCTCTGCCACCAGTCCCGAGTTCGCCTGTGCCACCAGTTCTTTATACGCCGCTACTGCCCCCGCTAAAGACTCCTCTGTTTCTTCGAGGGTCTTTCCAGATTCTTCGAGCGACTGTTTTACCGACGCTATCCCGGCATCTTTCTCGATTATCGCCTTTTCCAGTTCGAAGATTTTCTCATTAGCGCTTTTTATCTCGCTTTTTAGCGACTCGTTTTCCAGTTTCAGGTTGTCGAGTTCGTTATCGGTGGTATCCTCACCTTCGACCTTTCCCTTTGCTTCTTCCATGTCTTGCCTCCTGTTCTTTACTCCTCAATGCCCTCCGCGCGGGACGTTACCACACTCTCTCTCGCTCCGTTCCTGCCGGCCCTGGCATTAAGCTCTTTATTCATCTTTAAAATGGACTCTCTTTCTTCCAGCCACTGCCGGAACTCGTAGTCCGGGTCCGCCACCCCTATTTCCCCCTTAGCCGTTCGCCGGGAATGTAGCCCGGTCTGCACCATCACCTGCTCGCTGTTAACCTTCGTTTCCATGTCCCTGGGCAGCACCGGTCCCCATATCACTCTCAAATGCCCCCATTCGCCGAAGTCTTCTCCCCCGAACTTCTCCAGCAGCTTGATAATCATCTCGTTACGCCGGTTATAGGCGGCCGTGCGGATAATCCTCTTCCGCCTGACCTTCTGGAGCAGCGGCTGCAGTTCTATTTCCAGCGCCACCCCGGACATGCTCCTCTCGACTCCACCGAAAGCCGACCGCGGCGATTCCGACAGGTCGTGCATGGCGCGGTATATCAGGTCTATATAATTAATATGTAAGTTGACGCCACCCCCTTGTAATAAGTCCAGCAGGTACGCTTTAGCGTCCTCCGGGATGTTCCACACCGCCCCCGGCCTGATGGCGATATCCTCGGACTCTTCTACATTTTCCAGCACCGCGATTGGATTCCCGGATAGCTCTAGAATGCGGGATAGCTGGCTCATGGCGCGGTTCAGCTCCCGCTGGCTCTCCATTATCTGTGGTAAATCAGAGACCCCCCAGAACTTCTTCGGCTCCCGCAGATTGGGGAAAATCACAAACGGGATAAAGCCGTAAGGGTTCGACTTAGCCTCCAGCAACGTGTTGTCCATGTATAGCTCGAAGTCGCGCTTCGTCCACATCTCTACGATGGCTGCTGTTTTATTCTTCGACTTTACGCCGTAGAGGTATTCGACCTCTTCCTTTGAAAGCTGGTATCGTGCAGCTACCCGCCACAGCCGCGACGTGTCGTCGCCGGAGTTCCATGCGTAAATGCCCTGCATGTCAGGCGCCGTTACCCTCACCCGCTTTTCCCTAGCGTCCCAAGTTGCCTTATAGCAACCGTCCCCCAGCACCGCACAGTCTATTTCCGTCTCCAGGTCGAGTTGTTCCAGATAGTTCTCGCTGTAAGTTCTCTTCAGCGCCGCCTCCGCCCTCCTGGCATTATCTTTCGCCTTGTCCGAGTCCTCACCGGGGTCGATGGCAAAACTCATGCCCCCCATTAAATACGATGTCACTTTCTCGATGAACGCCTTGGCGTAGTTGAATGTTAACCGCCGTTCGTTTCGCCTGCCTTTAGCCTCCCACTGCCTCCCATAATAAAAGTCCAGCAGCTCTTTATAGCCCTTCATCCTATCGAGTTCCATTCGCGTCAGCTGTGAAATAACCGTTTCATTCATCGCTTTGCCCGCTCCTTTATATATGACTACTGTTAATTAACTGCACCCTAGCGCTCTCTGTATCGTCCGCTGACTCACCCCGAAAAGCGCTGCCAGTTCTTTAACCTTCCTGCCGGCGTTAAAAAGTCTTTTTATCTCCCTATCTCGTGCCCTTTTCAGCCAGCGCTGCCTGCCTCTCGGCTTGTCATAAAGACATTGTGGGAAAGGGCATTCCAGGCAGGCTTGGGCGTATTCGCAGCCCTCGTCACGATAACGGCAATACTCCGGCTTAAAATCCGGGGTATTGTGGCCGGCTCTTTCCTGTTCTTCTTCCGGGTCAACTCCGCCAATCTCACAGGTCTCCATAACCATTGCTTACCTCAAACACCAAACAAAACAATATTAGTACATTTGTTCTATTTTAGTCAATGCCCTTTTGTCACTTTTTTGCACTGCCGCAAATTGACTTTAAGAAAATTTGAGTATAGAATACTGCTATATCGAACTGACATCAGTATCGGGCGTATCTGTTCCTTCTACATATAGCTACTCGCGATAAGGAGTTATCTTTGTATGAAAAATCATATTTTTGTTATTCTCTCTCTTGTATTAATATTATTGGTACTGCCTTCCTGTTCTTCTAACGGAAGCTCCGCGGAAAACGATTACAATACCGATAACAGCTTGCTTTATAAAACCGCCCTCGAGCGTTATTTTAATGCCTATATCCAGGCCGACCTTGATGCTCTCCTTGATTCACTCGACCCCGATGGACCTTTGTATCCTGACCCCGATGATATCCAGAACCTGCGGGATACAGCAGCCGGTAACTCTTACGAGGGGAAAGTGGTCGTATCCGACATTTCAATTCTTGAAGAGGGTGACGGTCGGGCTCGGATTAAAGCAAAGCTATATATGGCGATCGATTTGTATGATAACGGGCAATATCAGGAACAAGAATCATACTTCATTTTTGAATTGACGCTGAAGGGTGGCAAGTGGCGACTCAATAATGCCATAGAAGAGTAGCCGGGTACGGCCGTCTTTTTTCTTGAAATCTTATCTTTTCGCACACTCGCCTTACCTGTCGTAAAAAAGGAGCCTGGTTTGATAAAAAAATTAATTATAATAGCTCTGGGCTTTATATTGACCGTAATGGCTTTCACCTCTTGCTCTTCAGGTTCGAGCCTGCCGACGGAAAAAGATAATACCCAGCTCTACAAAGACACTATTCAACGTTATTTTAATGCCCTTATCAAGGCTGACACTGATGCCTTTCTTGGTTCACTTGATCCTGGCGGGCTTTTATACCCGGATCCCGGCGCAATCGAACAGCTATATGATACCGAGAGTGAAAATGTTCTTGAAGGAGAGGCTTCGGTTGATAACCTTAGTGTTCTTGAAGAATTGACTGATCATGTCCAGGTGAGAGCGGAAGTGTTTTATAGAATCGACTTACATAATACCGGTGAATTCAAAGAAGAAACAAACTATTTTACTTTTGAATTAACATTTGTTGATGGAGAATGGTTAATCTATGACTTAACCATCGAGTAAACATACCTGATAGTTCTTTTGTAAATTCGCCTCCGTTAAAATGCCAGGTTGCCAACCGGTTCTATTACCATCTTTGTTGCATTTTCACATTTTTTCTCTTGACATTTAGACTCACGGTTGTTATAATTGCTTTGATAAAGCAATATTTATTAAACAATGTGAAAATGATATGCCTATCTTAGAAAACTATTGTAGCGTCCTGGAAGCAAGCCGACTCCTTAAAG
>MGMT01000048.1 GCA_001796525.1 Chloroflexi bacterium RBG_13_51_52
AAGACGTACAGGTAGGTGACTTAATCCTGGTACGCCCCGGCGAACGCGTTCCGGTGGACGGGATTATCCGTCAGGGAAATCCCTCTCTCGACGAGTCCATGGTCACCGGCGAGAGCCTGCCGGTGGAGAAAAAAGAAGGGGATGAGGTCGTTGGGGCTACCATTAATAAAACAGGCAGCTTTCAATTCGAGGCTACCCGCGTGGGCAAGGATACCACCCTGGCGCGGATTGTCCGCCTCGTTGAAGAAGCCCAGGGCAGCAAAGCGCCCATCCAGCGCCTCGCCGATGTCATTGCCAGCTACTTCGTACCGGTGGTTATCGGTATCGCTATCGTGACTTTTATCATCTGGTACTTTTTAGGTCCGTCGCCTTCACTTACCTTTGCTTTCCTTAACTTTATCGCCGTGCTGATTATTGCCTGCCCCTGCGCTTTAGGACTGGCGACGCCGACGGCGATTATGGTTGGTACGGGCAAGGGAGCGGAACACGGCATCCTTATCAGGAGCGCCGAAGCATTAGAACGACTGTATAAAATAAACACGATACTGTTGGACAAGACGGGCACGCTTACCGAGGGCAAGCCACGCGTTACCGATATCATCGCCGCCGATACTTACACGCAGGATGACTTGTTAAGACTGGCGGCTTCCGTGGAGCACGACTCCGAGCACCCGCTGGCTGAAGCGGTGGTAAAGGCTGCGGAAGAAAAGGGACTGACTTTATTCAAGGTATCCAATTTTAAGGCTATCCCCGGGCATGGCGCAGAGGCAAGTATTAAGAGTAAAAAATATCTGCTGGGCAGTCTGAAATTAATGAAAGATAGCGGTGTTTCTCTTAATGGGCTGGAAGAAAAAGCCGAAGAGTTATGGAACGAAGGCAAAACCGTGATATTTTTGGGAATAGATAAAAAGGTGGCGGGGATTATAGGTCTGGCGGATACTCTCAAGCCGGATGCTGCGGCGGTGGTGGCGGAAATACAGCGACTGGGTATCGATGTGGCGATGGTCACGGGCGATAACCGGCGCGCCGCCGAAGCCATCGCCAAACAGGCGGGTATCGAGCGCGTGCTGGCAGAGGTGCTCCCGGAGCATAAATCCGAAGAGGTAAAAAAGCTCCAGGAGGAGGGCAGAGTGGTGGCGATGGTTGGCGACGGCATTAACGATGCCCCGGCTTTAGCCCAGGCCGATGTAGGCATCGCTATCGGCACGGGCACGGATATCGCCATGGAAACGGGTGATATTACGCTCATCAGCGGTGATTTAAAAGGCATTGCCACTGCGGTATCTTTGAGTCGACGTACGATGAGCACTATCAAGCAAAACCTCTTCTGGGCTTTTGCCTATAACGTGCTATTGATTCCGGTGGCGGCCGGGGTGCTTTATCCGGCTTTCCACAGCGCCGGTGTGCCGTCCGGGCTTAACTTTATCCTCGGCGATTACGGGTTCCTGAATCCCATTCTGGCGGCAGTAGCGATGGCGTTAAGCTCGATTACCGTGGTGTCGAACTCATTACGTTTACGAGGTTTCAAACCTAAAAAGATAGTATAAACGGGAGGTGTCATATGGCAATAGATCCGGTATGCAAGATGACAGTTGATGAAAAGAAAGCAGCCGCTACTTCGGACTATAAAGGCGTGAAGTACTACTTCTGCGCCGTGGGCTGTAAAAAGGCGTTTGATAAAGACCCGGAGAAATACCTGGGTAAGAAATAGACCGGCGATTTAATCAATCAAGCTGGGAAAAACTTGACATAACATTATGCCAATTGCGCCCTTTTATGCAGTATCAGCAGTACGGCTATGCTGGCTAAACCCAGTACGCCCACGCCGATGATTATCCACCTGTTCATAAAAATATTTTGCCACCACGGTACACCATCGGTTGAAGTGGCGGAAACATCCTCTGTGCCATCGGTGAAGAGATTCGAGGGAACTTCATCTGCTTGAGCGGGGGGAATATCGTCGGCGTCAAAGATACCGGCGTCATTTTGTTCCGTATCATCAGAAGTAGCGTTGTCGGTCGTTTCTTCAGGAGTTTCTATAGGCTCCGGTTCTGTTATCGGCGCAGGGGTCTGGAGACTGATGCTCTCATCATTATTGGATTCATCACTCTCGGTAATAGAATCGGCGCTATCGATAGCCACCTTGAAGGTATTTTGTCCCGCCTGGGCGGTCCAGTAAAAGAAGACCTCTGTAGATTCGCCAACGGATATAGAGACTACAGGAAGATTGGTCTGCAGGATATTATTAATGAAACAATCAAGGTGTGTGGATTGAGACTGGCTGGCACCCGCGTTTTTAATTGTTATCACGAAGGTAATGGTGCTATTCTCGGAGAAGTCTGCCGGTGAATAGGTTATCGATTCGATAGTAAGGTCGGGGGCGGGGATAACGACTGTTTTTTCGTTGTTGGATTCATTATCTTCGAGAACGCTATTATCTCCATCGATTATTACCTTGAAGGTCTGCAGACTATTTATTAGAGTCCAGGGGAAAGTACGCGTGACCGTACCCCCGGGCGCAATTTCATCAATATAATGGTTGCCCTGGTATGAACCGTCTACATAATAGCCCAGGTAAAAACCACCGGACTTATATGTACCCTGGTTGATAATCGTGAAAGTGATTGTCAGGGCATCGCCTGGCGAGGGGATTACGGGCGACCAGGTGATGCTTTTAATAGCAAGGTCGGGTGATAACACGGATATGACTATCTCCCTTATGTTGTTAGATTCATCGGTTTCCATATAATAATCATTATAGTCTGCCACGGCTTTAATCGTATGCGTGCCGGGGGTCGCCGTCCAGGTAATACTGCTGTAAACGGTAGCTTTAGGAGACATTTTATTGACTGTCGAGGTATATATCAATACACCGTCAACATAATAGGCAATATGTGAAGACGCTACTGAAAAATTACAGTTGTTTTTTATCTTGGCGGTGATAGTGATTTCATCACCCACGGCGGGATTTTGCGGCGTGGAGGTAAGGTTTGTAATATAAAAATCCGCTTCTACAAGTTCTACAGGAGTCAACGAAGCTGTTTTTTCGTTATTTGTTTCATCGCTTTCTTTAATAAGGTTATTCGGGTCAACAATTGCTCTTATACTAACTGGAACTGTGGAAGTTATATATTCAATGCTCGCAATAGCTGTACCTTCGGCAGGAATAGTCCCCAGTAGTCTATTAACCTTGTAGCCGTAACCAATATATAAGTCGACGCTGCATCCATTTGCTACTACTTTACCTGCGTTCTCGACTGTGATAGTAAAAGTCATCCGGCTGTTTATTGTCGGTTGTGTCGGTGTCCATGTAATGCTTTTAACCAGGAGATCGGGCAGTCCCAGAGCCGGCAGCATTACACTATACGTATTGTTGGATTCGTTACTCTCAAAAACCTGATTATCGGCATCGATAATCGCGGTGAACGTGTGTGCATCCGGTCCAACCATCCAGGTATAGGTTTTTGTACTCGTAGAGCCCGCGCTCAGGGGATTGACGAAGACGAAGCCCTGCAGCATATCATCGACATAGAAATTCAGCTGTGAACCATACGCGGCGCCCGAACCATTGTTTTTTACAGTGACGTGCATGGTGACATTATCGGTATCGGTGCGGTCCGGGGGCGACCATTGAATCGAACTAATAATGAGGTCGGGAGGTGTTGTGCTGTAAATCTGCGTAAGCTCGTTATTCGCTTCATCACTCTCAACAGACTGGTTTAAAATGTCGATAGTCGCCTTGAGAGTATGCTCACCTACTTGCGCAACCCAGGTGTAGGCGAATGCCTTGCTGTCCCCCGGCTCGAGGCGATTGATTTCACGCTGTCCCCTGGAAGCCCCGTCGATAAAGAATTCAGCCCAGCAACCTTTTGCAAATTTATTGCCTCTATTTTTCACGGTTATTGTGAAATTTACCGAGTCGCCGGCCGAGACGGTTTGGGGCGACCAGGTAATCGATTCGATAATGAGATCGGCAGCGATGACAGAAAAGGCGTAGACTTTTACATTGTTGTCCTCGTTGGATTCGGCGATGTCGTTCTCACTATCGGTAATTGCCTTGATAATGTGATCACCTGCGGTTGCCTGCCAGGTGAACGTGTTTATGATAGTATCACCGGCAGCTATAACATTGACTTCAACAGAACTGATGAGAATATCATCGATATAATAAGCTATACAGGATTGGGGAGCCTGGCTGTCTCCCTGGTTTCTGACGGTCGTGGTGAATGTAACCGTGTCCCGGAGCGATGGGGATTCCGGCGACCATGAAATAGACTCGACAATAAGGTCAGGGCCGGTGCTGGCAATAACTTGTCCATTCATCGCCGGTACAGGGAACACAGTTATAAGACCGGTAAGAAGACAGACAAATGCCATCACACCAGACCAGGCGCGCTGCTTAAAATATTTCATTTTTTTGGCCTTCACGTGTCGGCTAGTAATAGCATAATCCGACAGGCACAAAATGGAATGGGATTTAACACGGAATTAGAGATAGTGCTACCACCCATTTATGAGAGTATTCGGTGGAGCTATGAGACTGGATTCAGTATTAAAATATTAGTTCAGGCGTTTATCGGTAATTTACTAAATTACGCCTTCATCATCGATTTTATTTATTTCTTGCTCGGAAAGCCCCAGCATTTCGGAAAATATTTCCTGGTTATTCTCCCCGAGGAACGGCGCGGGATAGTCTATTTTTCCGGGTGTCTTGGAAAGCTTGAACAGGGAGCCGGGCGTTTTAACCTTGCCCGAGACGGGCTGTTCTACTTCAATAATCATATTTCTGCTTAATAGCTGCGGGTCACTGCAGACCTCGTCGAAGGAGGGCAGCTTGGTGCAGGGCACATCGGCTTTTTTCAGGATGTCTTGTATTTCCTTTGTGTTCTTTGTTTTCGTCCACGCCGTGATTACATCGTCGATTTCTTTGCGGTGCTGAAAGCGCTCATTCTGATTGGAACCGAGCGGCGTATTGATAAGGTCCTGCCGTTCCATGGCGGTGTAAAGCCGGTGTACCTGGGCAAGAACGCCGGCATTGATGTATACCCTGCTGCCGTCCTTGGTTGGGTAGAGATTACAGGGAATCATCGCAGCGTGCCCGTTGCCCAGTCGGGGTGGAATCTGGTGATTCAGAAAGTAATACGGAGAAAATTCTATGGAAGTCAATTGCCAGATGCAGTCCTGCATGGATATATCAATCGTTTGCCCCTCCCCAGTTTTTTGCCGGTGGTATAAAGCTCCGACGATAGACATCGCCGCGAAAAGGCCGGAGGAAAAATCAGCGATGGAAACGCCGCACCGGATGGGATTATTGGGAAAGCCGGTGACCGATGTCATGCCGCCCATCGCCTGGGCTATCGGGTCGAACCCGGGATAATCCCGGTGGGGTCCCGTTTGCCCGTAAGCGGAAATCGAGGCGTATATCAGCCTGGGATTTAATTCGAATATCTCCTTACTGCCAAGCCCGAGCTTGTCCATCGTCCCCGGGCTGAAATTCTCAACCAGCACATCCACTTTCTTTACCAATTCCTTGCAGATGTTATGGCCTTTTTCGGTCGTCAGGTCTATGGTAATGCTCTTTTTACCCCGGTTTAAGATGATAAAAGCCCCACCCTCAAGCCCCTCGGTATGTGGGATATCATTTCTAGTTAAGTCGCCCGATTCAGGTCTTTCAACCTTGATGATTTTTGCCCCCAGGTCCCTCAAGAGTAATGTGCAGTACGGGCCTGAATATACCTGGGTGAAATCAAGTACTTTAATGCCTTCGAGAATGCTGGCCATTTTACCTCCTCAAGCCATGTTTATTAGGTAGTTGTAATAAGGGTAGTTGCCAGTCTTATAGTTTACTAATTATACCACTTAATTTTTTTTAATAACAACACGTATATGTAGAAAATGTACAAATCGTTAAAATCGCATGTTTTTACAAGAGACATGGTTTGACACCAGCCTTCGGCGAGTTATAGTATATTTGCAATACTAAGAATAATTGAATATATCCGGTAAAAAAGGTATTGAATTCAGGAGGATCATTTACTATGGCTGAAGGTAAATATGATAAGTATTTTTTGAGAGACAGTCCATGGAAAGAATTCAAGTTTATCATGGGGCCGATTATCCAGCGTATGGATTCCAAGACTATCGAGGGAAGTAATTTTTACTTTATACACTGGGTATTGCCTCATAGCGGGCCCAGGATGAAAGTCGGTCACCCGTCGCATATCCACAGCGAGGCGGAACTACTGATACATATCGGGACGAATCCGGATGACCCTGACGACCTTGGCGCGGAAGTAGAATTATACATGGGGCCCGAGCTGGAAAGGCATGTTATTACACAGACAACCGTCGTTTTTATCCCACCGAATTTTATCCACGCCCCCTGGAATCCCCTGAAGACGGTGCGACCCTGGATATTTATTGAAATCAACCAGGGATTGCGTCATACCGAGAAATTCTATCCGCAGCTTTTGACTAAAGAGCACCGGGCGCAGCTGGACTGGAATTTCTGGCATGACGATGCCATGAGTGAGGGCTACACGAACATGATAAAGCCGGAAGGTTGGAAGTTTGACGGCCGGGGGCACGGATAATTGGGAAAACGGTAATCAGCGATAAGAACGAAAAAGGAGAGTCAAGATTATGGTAAAAACGAAATTCGGGCATTTGATAAAGGAGTTCTCTTTCAAGGACTACGGGCCGGGGCTGTTCCGGCAGGGGACCGAGATGAACGGCAAATTCCTCGGGTATGATGTGAATATAAGGTACGGCGCGTACTGGGCAGCCGGGAAAATGGGCAAAGCGCCATATCAGGCCGATGTACATGATTTCGACCAGGTATTGATCTTCATGGGGTTGGATACATACGATATGGGTTACCTGGGAGCGGAAATAGAGCTGACCATGGGTGAGGAAAAAGAAACGCACATGATTACAACCGCAACGGCGGTGGCCATACCCAAGGGCACGCCGCACGGCCCGGCGAATATTCTGCGTATGGATGACAGGTTTATCTACATGACAGTTTCGCTGGCGCCGGAACTAAAAGGTAAGCCGGTAAAGTTAAGCGATAAACCGGGCAAGCGGGCGGATTTCATGCGCTCCAAGTACCGTGAGAATGTGCAGCACCTGGCTTTTACGCGCAACGGGCCCTGGCATTACGGTCCGCTCAACCAGGATACCCACGAGGGCGCTATTACCGATATTCACGGCAAAGATTTCGATTTCCACATGTCCTATGAAAGCATGAACAAAGCGCCTTACCGGTTCGGGCCGGTACCGGACAAGCCGCATGTCCATCCGTATACCGAGTTCCTGCTTTTCATGGGCGCCGACCCCGACGACTCAAGCGTATTGGGGGCAGAAGTTGAAATGTACATGGGCAAGGAAATGGAAAAGCATGTCATCACTAAGCCGGCGGTAGCCATACAGCCCGCGGGCCATTCCCATTGCCCGTTAATCGTTAATAATCAGGACAGGCCCTGGATTTTCGCCGTGGTGCGTCCCTGGGGGCATACCGGTAAAGGTCCCAGGGGCTATGTTAAATAGATATATTTAATTAAAGGAGATTGAAGCGTGGCTAAAACGAAATACGGACATTTAGTCAAGAAACTGAATTACAACAAGTTGCCCGGCGCCGGCAAACCTGAATACATTACCTGGCCCAAGGGCACCGACCTTGAAGGGCTCAACCTTAATTTCGTCTGGAGCTATCACCGCAATGTGGGTCCCTGGGGCGTCGGGGGCAAGTACGGGCATGTCCATCCCTACGGCGAGGTATTTGTCTTTACGGGGCTTGATTATGATAATCCCAATACACTTGGGGCGGAACTTACACTGGCGCTGGGAGAAGACGGAGAAGAGCACATTATCGCCGCCCCTTCTATAGTAGTACTGCCCAAGGGCGTCTCGCATTGCCCGATAGTCGCCAGGAAAGTGGACAAGCCCTACGGTTTCCTGGGAATTTCCTGTAATGCCGAAGACAAGACCAGCGAGTTGACCAAGCGCGGTAAAGCCTTCCCCCTGGTTAATAAATACGGAGACCTGATAACCAGGATGGAGTTGCGCGATATGAAGCGCACCAAGGGAGGCAACGCCGACTATATTGGATTCTGGACCGGTAAGAATACCCCGGGGTTCAAGCTTAATTTTACCTGGGCTTTCCATAAGGGCACCGGCGTCTGGCACGAGCAGGACCCGCATGTGCATCCTAACGACGAAGCTCTGGTCTTCGTGGGGCTGGACCCGGATAAGCCGGACTACCTCGGGGCGGAAATGGAGATAAGGATGGGCGAGGAGCAGGAGGTGCATGTCTTCAATACTCCCACAGTAGTTATAGCGCCTAAAGGGCTGGTGCACTGTCCGCTAATCACCCGGAAAGTGGAAAAACCCTACAGCTTTACCGCAATATGCCTGAACAACGAGCATGAGACCACCTGGCTGGGAGCAAAGCTGAAATAATAGACTTAAACCGAAGTAAAAAAGAGAAGCCCCCGGTATAATTATCGGGGGCTTTTTCTAATTATCTGTGCCTCGTGTCCAGTAATAACCTTGGGCCAAGTTCGTGTCTGCCTGCTGTTTCAGCAACAGGTATATTTTATCGCCGGTGAGTTTGTAAAGCTCATTATAGGTGCTGGACTGTTCTTCGTAGACCTCTTTGGCTGGTACAGCATGATCATCGTTTTTAATGGCAACCAGTCTGGCTAAAGCCTGTTCGCGGTTCTTGAGCATTCTTAAATATTCTTCAGGTTTGCCGCTTCTTTTAGCGATTTCATTAGCTTTATCGAAATCTTCCCGGGCGGCTTTAGCTCCATCGGGATTATCCATGTCTTCGAGGTTGGCGATACCGCGCCCGTTGCGATAGGACCAGTCATCGGGTCTCATATCGATAGCCTTGTTGAAATGCGGCAGGACGCCTTCCTGTATGTGTTTACCTCCATTAAGCGCTTCCCATCCCTGGTCGGCTTCATCCTCTGCCTGCCGGATGTTGTTTAAAGTGCGGGCGGCATCGATGGCGGCGTCGCCTTCTTCATCGCCAGTTGTGCCCAGACCGAAAGCTTCTCCAATGGCAAATCGTGTTACGGTGCCGTAGTTCGGATTCCCGTCCGCATCGGTGATATCGTGAACGATTGCCCAGAGTTTAGCCCAGTATATAAGCTCCTGTGTCTCCCCGGAGTCGCAGGCGCTTAAAAACGGCATCAACCCGATAATTAAAATGGATAATATAAGTACAGTCCGCCGCATGTTCTGCTTTACGCCCTTTCTTATTTAAGCTGGTCTTTTATCACGCCGATAAATGCCCACAGGTCATCGGTGCCCACATCCACCTTTTCCATGAGTTGGTTATCCGTAAGTTTTCCCTGGGAGTAGGCTACGATGGCATCGGTAGGGACTGTGGCAGCCACCAGTTGCCTGCCTTCCTCATCATAATAGGTAACCGCCGCGCGGTTGATGCCTTCACCCTGGGCTTGAGATATTACGGTAAGGAAATCCTTAACGGGGTCAGTGCCGTAGTAACCGCTAAAGCTGAAGCCTTTAGAAGCATCCAGGACAATCATCGCCAGATTATGGTCTGTCCCGGCAACCGGCAGCACGTATACTTCAACGCCTCTGGTGTTCAGACCGGCGGCCCGTAAGTTATCCATGATAATTAACGCCTTTTCACTATCCGGCGTCATGGTAAAAAGATTGTCCGCCGGTGATTTTATGAGGCCGATTTTCTGCGGTATCCTGAAGTATTGCAGAACGGCAACTAATATGAAAAGCACGAATATCAAAAGGATTATCTTACCGAAAGGGAAGCCCTTTTTCTTTGGAGGTTTTGTTTTAACTTCAGTATCTTTGGTCATATGAATAAATAGGGACGCACTTTGCTTTTTTTCGGTATGTTTCGTTGTTGCCGGATAGAACGTATTTAATATAAGTATGGATTGTGCAAGTCACAGACTCATAACAGAAACAGCTTGGAATATCACAAAAAGATAACAGAAAAGTGTTTTGATATCGTTTGGTAATTGTATCTTGGTTATTAGGATTTGGGGGTCATGGTGGGCCATTGTGGACTCGAACCACAGACCCCAGTCTTATCAGGACTGTGCTCTAACCAGCTGAGCTAATGGCCCGTATAAATCGTTATTAATTGTA
>MGMT01000049.1:0-5213 GCA_001796525.1 Chloroflexi bacterium RBG_13_51_52
GACCAAACTCACACTTGTCCATATTGTGATGAAGAGATAGCCGAGGCAGCTTTCCCTTATTGCGAAGCCTGCGCCGTAAAAAACAAGAAAACCGAAGCCGGAGGTTAGAGATATGGCTGAAGCAGAAAAAGTTGCTGAAAAAGAGAAAATGACCATCGTCGTCTTCAGCGGCGAACTGGATAAAGCCCTGGCCGCTTTTATACTGGCGACCACCGGCGCCAGCATGGGCATGGAAGTCAGCATGTTTTTCACCTTCTGGGGACTCAATATCCTGAAAAAGAACGAGGGCGCGCCGGGCGGGAAGGGAATCATGAAAAAGATGCTCAACTTTATGAACCGCGGGGGCTCGAAGCGGTTAAAGCTTTCCAAGTTCCACATGTTCGGCATGGGTACGGGCATGATGAAAAAGTTCATGAAAGAAAGCCACCTGCCGTCTATCGACGAGTTTATCCAGATGGCGAAGGACATGGGCATCAAATTGATACCTTGTTCTACCTCCTGCGGCGTGATGGGCCTGGGGGAAGGAGCTTTCCGTGAAGAGGTAGGCAGCCTGGCCGGCGCCGCCTTTTTCCTCAATGAAGCCCGCCAGTCGAAGGTGACCCTGTTTATCTAGGGGGAAGGGAGATAAATATGAAAGCCGACCATACCTTAGACTGCGTGGGTTTGTACTGCCCTATGCCCATCGTGAAAACCGCCCAAAAAATGAAAGAGCTCAAGTCAGGCGAAGTCCTTGAGGTTGTGGCTGATGATAAAGGCATTAAACAGGACATGCCGGCCTGGGCGCAGACCACCGGCAACGAGTTCCTGGGTGTGGAGGAGAGCGGGGGAGAGATTAAGGTTTACGTTAAAAAGAAATAGTAATTAAGTATCGATTTTGTTGAAAAATAGAGGGGGCTACATTGAAAGCCCCCTCTGATATTTTGTATCGGAACTTCTAATCTACATTATCGGCAGGTAATTCTTCAGTTCGTATTCGGTCACCTGGGTGCGGTATTCGTGCCACTCTCTCTTTTTATTTTCGATAAAGGAATCGAAAAGGTGATCGCCGAGGGCTTCCCGCACCAGTGTGCTGGCTTCGGTCAGCTGAATGGCTTCTGTTAGACTGCCCGGAAGCATGCCGATATTGCGTTCTTTCCTTTCTTCCGCGGTCATTTCGTAGACGTTTTCCTCGATAGGCGCAGGAATCTGAAGATTGTTTTTAATACCGTCAAGTCCGGCGGCCAGCATTACGCTGAAGCAGAGGTAAGGATTGGCGGCGGGGTCCGGCGACCTGAATTCGATTCGGGTGGCTTTTTCACGGCCCGGGCGGTATTCCGGCACGCGGATGAGGTCCGACCTGTTCCGCCTTGCCCATGATAGATACACCGGGGCTTCATAACCCGGCACCAGCCGCTTGTATGAGTTCACCCACTGGTTGCAGACGGCGGTGATTTCCGGGGCGTACTTCAGCAGACCGGCGATATAACATTTGGCATCTTTAGAAAGGTGGTAGGAGTCTTTAGCGTCGAAGAAGGCGTTGCGTTCTCCTTTGAATAACGACTGGTGCACGTGCATACCGCTGCCGTTGATGCCGAAGACAGGCTTGGGCATGAAGGTGGCGTATACCCCGTTTTTCATCGCCACCTCTTTAACCACCAGCCGGTAGGTCATGACGCTGTCCGCCATGGTCAGGGCGTCCGTGTACCGCATATCGATTTCGTGCTGGCTGTTGGCGACCTCATGGTGGGAGTATTCTACCCCGATACCCAATTTTTCCAGCTGGATAACGGTATCACGGCGTAATTCTATAGCGGCATCGTGCGTGGTCAGGTCGAAGTAGCCACCATGGTCGAGGAATTCGGTGCCGTTGGCATCTTTAAAGTAGAAATATTCCAGTTCCGGTCCTACATAAAACGTATAACCCAAATCGGCGGCTTTTTTCAGGTTCCTCTTCAGGATATACCTCGGGTCGCCCTCGAAAGGCTCGCCGCCCGGTCTCAATATATCGCAGAACATGCGGGCGGTAGCGCGGTGCTCGGGCGGGGTCCACGGTAATAGTTGCCAGGTATCGGGGTCGGGCATAGCGACCATGTCGCTCTCGTCGATACGGGCGAAACCTTCGATGGAAGAACCATCGAAGCCCATCCCCTCCTCCAGCGCCCCCTCCAGTTCTTCAACGGTAATGGCGAAGCTCTTTAAAATGCCGAGTATATCCGTAAACCACAGCCAGATAAACTTGACGTCATGTTCCTTGGCCATCTTCAGGATGTATTCCTTACCCTCTGCTTTGCTCCTTGTTGTCATCTCACCCTCCTGCTATCGTCTATTATAAACGTTCTACGGGTAATTGTCATCGGTTTATTTAGATGTATTACCCCGCACGTTTTAATTTTAGAGGGCTAATGTTACGAATGGATTACGGAGAGGTTACATTTACGTTAAAAGGCGGTTGCGCCTTATCCACATTTACAGAATGTTAGAGCCATTTGGTTTACAGATAAAACACTATAATACCGGATTTTCACAAACTGTTTAGAAAAAAACCAGAAATGTTTATGTTTTGTTTATTTTTTAGCAGTAAGATTTAAAAGTATAAAACTACGGGGAAAGAGTGTCTCATGAAGCGTAGAATTTACAGGCGTATCAGGCGTACAGGCCCTGCGGCGGGCAGCGTTCAGGGTCAACGCAACGGGCGCAAGCAACTTGATCAAAATATTCAAAATCAGTTTAATCCTTCAATGCTCCGCCTGGGTGATATCAATACGCCCTGCCAGGAGAAAGAGGCCGTTGCGGCTGTTTTTGACCTTACCGGCTTTACCGCTTTTTGCAACCAGGTAGACGCCTATCTGGCTATCCCCGCGTTTCTTAACGGCTTCTACGAATGGTTTTTCAGCAGCATTATTTACGGTCTTACCGATGAAGAAGGCGATAGCACCTATTTCTGGGCGGACCTTCCCATACTCGTTAAATTTTTGGGAGACGGGCTCCTCGTCGTCTGGGATGCTCATAGAATGAATGATGCACAAATCTGCCGACTGGCAGCCACCCTTTACAACATATGTTATGCTTACCGGCAGGATTTTTATCCCCAGATTAATATGGCCGTTAATAAACCGCCGGCCGTTCTCCGGTGCGGCATGGCCAGAGGCAAGGTTTTCAGTATAGGAAATGGCAGCGATTATATCGGGCACTGTATCAATAGCGCTTCCAGGCTGTCTAACCTTAATCCTTTAAGCTTTTGTTTTCCGCAGCGCGGTTTCCCGATTAGGGAGTATATGTCTCCCCAATATGCCCAACTTTTTGTGCCCAAATATGTTTCCGTCCGCGGTATCGGCGATAACGAGCAGATCTGGGTGGTCAAAGAAGAATTTGAAGGTTTAGCGGAAGGACAAAGGATGCAATTCCGCAGCGTTGAAAGGGCAATGGTACAAGCCGGCGCTGCTTGATTTAAGACATATTCAAATCAATTATAGAAGGTAATCAAAATGGTTAATAGCCTAGAGAAAATCAGAGCGGGGCATATACCCTCCAGTCGTGTTGGACAGGGTAATGTCACGCAACTGGAAAGGCTGTATGAAGTCAATAAAAAGACGCGCCTGATGGATATGCTGGAACAGATTATCGCGATGACCCAGTACATGCTCAATGCCGAGGCAGCCTCAATACTTTTATTCAGAGATAATGAACACGAACTCTACTTTGAGGTTACCTCGGGTCCGGTGGGCAAGGCGTTGCGGCAGGTAAAATTGAACACTCAATACGGCATTGCCGGCCAGGTAGTGCGCACGGGCAAGCCGCTCATCGTTAATGATGTTACCCGGAGCGCCAATTTCCATAAAGTAATCGATGATACCACCGGTTTTTGCACCAAATCCCTGGTCTGCGCCCCTTTATGCGTTCACCGTAAGATTCTCGGCGTGATTGAAGTGCTGAACAAGCGTGACGGCAGCCTCTTCGGCGAGGAGGATATGGAGTCAGTTGTTTCCGTAGCCAATACGGCGGCAATGGCTATAGAAAATACCCGCCTCCACCAGACCGTGCTGGATGCTTACAAAGATACCGTTTCAACGCTGGCATCGGCTATCGATGCCAAAGACCACTACATGCGCGGCCATTCTCAAAGAGTCAAGGAATACACACTGGAGGCCGGCGCGGCGCTTCATCTCTCTACCGAGGAAATGGAGACTCTGGAATACGGAGCCATACTCCATGATATCGGGAAAATCGCTATCGACTCTGTGATATTGAATAAACCCGGCCCGCTAACGCCGGCGGAATGGGAAATCATACACGCTCACCCGTCTGTAGGAGCCGAACTGTTGCGAGAAATCCCGTTTTTAGAAAAAGCCGCCGAACTCGTACTGAATCATCATGAGAAATTCGATGGCACGGGATATCCCAACGGAATTAGAGGTGATGAAATCCCCATGGGCGCCCGCCTGATTGCCGTTGCCGATGCCTTCGATACCATGACTAACGGCAGTTCTTATCGCACCGCCTCGTCAATTGAAATGGCGGTCAAGGAACTAGAGAAATGCACCGGCACCCAGTTTTGCCCCGCTGCTGTAAAAGCTTTTATAACCGGGCTCCAGCTCAAACCCTCGGGAAAGTAGCGTTTTGGCTGCTTGAAACCCTACGCCGGGATTAAATAACCTTAGCGCATCAAGTTACGCTGCTTTATCTTGAAAATGTCCTTCCTGGAAATGTTTAAATAATCATTCTCCTTTTTCCATTAATTGCTTGCAGCGCTCCTGCCTCCGTTTGTTCTCATCAGGCTTTTCCGGACGGTTGCCCTGGAAATTTCCTGCCTTGCTCCGGCAATCACCCTTGAAATAAAAGCCCGCAGATGTTAATAATAAAGGGGAAAAAGTCTATTGCTATATTATTTGATATATTTCGCTTGGCCCCCGGAAGCTCCTCCGCCTTCGTCTGCGGTATCTGCGCCCGTGCCTGCCGGCAGTGAGGCATAAACGGGATAAAAAAGGCTACTTGATGGTAATGGAGGCAACCGATGACTAGTACCGGCTTAACTGTGGCGGGTGAGAAAAAATTAAAGACCGTCTCGCTGACTATTGACGGCTTAAGGGTAGAGGTGCCGGAAGGCACAACGGTGCTGGAAGCGGCGCTCAAGGCCGGCATCTATATACCCTCCCTCTGTCATTATTCGGACCTTGAGCCTTACGGAGGCTGCCGACTCTGTATCGTAGAGATTACGCAAACGCGCGGCTTGCCCA
>MGMT01000049.1:5264-8170 GCA_001796525.1 Chloroflexi bacterium RBG_13_51_52
GACGTGCATGAGTTGAGTTATCCCCGCGATACCGCTCCGCGCGATGTGGATACCAGCAATCCCTTCTTCAACCTCGACCGTAACCGGTGTATTCTCTGCTCGCGCTGCGTGCGCGCCTGCCAGGAGATAACCGGCGTCGGCGCTATCGATATGGCCAACCGGGGTTACGATATGAAGGTAGCCACCTTTGGCGATGCTACCCTGATGGACTCCATTTGCCTGTCCTGCGGCGAGTGCATGGTGCGCTGTCCCGTGGGCGCTTTAATCCCCAAGGAGACCGTAAGCCCCGCTAAAGAAGTCAAGACCGTCTGCCCCTACTGCGGCGTCGGCTGTTCCATGTATCTCGGCGTCAAGTACGGTAAAATAACCGGCATCCGCGGCGACCCCGAGGGACCGGCGAACCAGGGCCGACTCTGCGTTAAGGGGAGGTTCGGCATCGCCGAGTTCGTCAACCATCAAGACCGCCTGACCGCTCCTCTTATCCGGAAGAACGGCGAACTGGTGGAAGCCTCCTGGGAAGAAGCCCTCTCTCTGGTCGCTTCTAAACTGGGTAAATACCGGGGAGAGGAGGTAGCGCTGATAACCTCCGCCCGAAGCACCAACGAAGATAACTATGTCATGCAGAAGCTTGCCCGGGCGGTACTCGGCACCAATAACGTCGACCACTGCGCCCGCCTCTGACATTCCCCCACTGTGGCCGGTCTGGCCACGACCTTCGGCAGCGGCGCTATGACCAATTCCATTAACGATATCCCCGATGCGCGGTGCATCCTGGCTATCGGGACCAATACTACGGAAGCCCACCCCATCATCGGCATGAACGTCCGCCGTGCCGTCCGAAAGGGCACGAAGCTCATCGTAGCTAACCCCCTGGAAATCGGGCTGGTACGCGATGCCCACCTCTGGCTGCGGCACCGCTCCGGCACTGATGTTGTTTTGCTGATGGGTATGATGAAAATCATCGTCGATGAAGGGCTGATGGACGCTTCTTTCATCGAGCAGCGATGTGAGAACTTCGATGCTTTCAAGGACTCGCTCAAGGACTACCCGCTTTCCGTGGTGGAGGAAATTACCGGTTTACCCGGTGAAAAAGTAGCCGAAGCCGCCCGCATGTACGCGACCAATAAGCCCTCGACGATTCTCTATACCATGGGTATCACCCAGCATACTCACGGCACGGATAACGTCATGGCGGTAGCCAACCTGGCGATGCTCACCGGCAATATCGGCAAGCCCGGCTCCGGCGTTAATCCGCTGCGCGGTCAGAACAATGTCCAGGGCGCCTGTGATGTGGGCGCTCTGCCGAATGTTTACACCGGCTACCAGTCCGTAGCCGACGAGAAAATGAAGGAGAAATTCGAGGCTGCCTGGGGCGTTAGCCTGAACCCGAAACCCGGCAGGACGCTTACCGAGATTATACCCGCCGCTCACGAGGGCGAGATTAAAGCTATTTACCTAATGGGCGAGAACCCGTCTTTGAGCGACCCCGATTCCAAACATGTTCGTGAAGCGCTGAAAAAGCTGGAACTCTTCGTGGTGCAGGACATATTCCTCTCGGAGACCGCCCAGCTCGCCGATGTCGTCCTGCCGGCCTGCAGCTTCGCGGAAAAAGAAGGCACTTTCACCAATACAGAGCGCCGCGTGCAGAGGGTCAGAAAAGCCATCGAACCCGTCGGCGACAGTAAGCCGGACTGGTGGATTATCTGCCAGATTGCCCGGCGCATGGGAGCCAAAGGTTTCGACTTTGATAGCCCTGTACAAATAATGGAAGAGATAACCAGACTCACGCCCAGCTACGGAGGCATCAATTACAATCGACTGGAAAAAGGAACTCTCCAGTGGCCCTGCCCCACGGAAGAACACCCGGGCACGGCTATCCTCCATACCACTATATTTTCCCGCGGCAAGGGCCGCTTCGTGCCTCTGGTATATAGACCGCCGGCGGAAATGCCGGACGCCGAATATCCCCTGGTGCTCACCACCCACCGCAGCCTGTTCCAATACCATACGGGCACTATGACGCGGAGGGTAAAAGGGCTTAATGTGTTCAAGGGCGAAGAACGGGTGGCGATTAATCCCGCGGACGCTCAATCACTGGATATAGCTGACGGCGAGATGGTGCGGGTGGTCTCACGTCGGGGCGAGGTAACGGCTAAAGCACTGGTAACGGAATCATCCCCGCCGGGCACTATCGCCATGACCTTCCACTTTGTTGAAAGCCCCACCAACGAGCTGACCAATCCCGCCTACGACCCGGTGGCAAAAATCCCCGAGCTCAAGGTGTCCGCGGTAAGGGTGGAGAAAGTACGACAGGCTGTCGCCAGGCCTATTTAAAAGAGGTTATCCTTCGGTTTAGTCGAAAGTGCCTTTTTTGCGCAGTCGGTCGACTTCTTCTTGAGACATGCCCAGAATCTTCGTGCAGATATAGTCGGTATGCTCGCCGAGGAGCACCGGCCGGTCCATCAGCGTTTCCGCCGCGGACAGCTTAATCGGGGCGGGGTGGTAATAGCGCAGCTTGCCCATGAACGGGTGGTCTATCTCCCGGTAGAAGTTGTAGTAGTTCATCTGTGGGTCTTCGTCGATGTCTTTAGCGCTGGCAACGACGCCCGCCCCCACCCCCGCCTGCTGGAGCATTTCTTCAACAACCTCGGGAGGATAGTTGATAGTCCACGCTTCCACCAGTTTATCCAGTTCGTCGCTGTTTTTTACGCGACTTGCCATGGTGGAGTATTTTGGGGACTGCGCCCATTTCGGACTCCCGATTACTTTCACGAAGCTCTGCCACTCGTCCTCATTCGTTACGGCGATAGCTACCCACCGGTCTTCGCCGTGGCAGCGGTAGATGCCGTGAGGCGCATCGTGGTCGCTCTTATTGCCCTTCGGCTGGAATTCGCGACCGTTGGCCT
>MGMT01000050.1 GCA_001796525.1 Chloroflexi bacterium RBG_13_51_52
TGTCCTTGGCGATGGTTACGCCGTCATCGATTACCGAGGGCGACCCCCATTTTTTATCCAGCGCCACGCAGTGCCCCCGGGGACCGAGGGTTACTTTAACCGCATCGGCCAGGGCATCGATACCCTTTTTCAGGGCGTGCCTTACATCTTCACCGAAAATAATTTGTTTTGCCATAATTCTTCCTCCTTACCTTCCCTAGGTTATTTGGACTTCTTCGCCAGAATATCACTCTCGCGGAGAATCATCATTTCTTCGTCATCTATTTTGATTTCCGTGCCCCCGTACTTGGCATAAATGACCCTGTCGCCAACCTTGAGGTCCAGGGGAATCCGCTTGCCGTCATCGGTCATTTTACCAGGACCGACAGCTACGACTTCTCCCTCCTGGGGTTTTTCCTTGGCTGTATCCGGCAGATATATCCCGGACTTGGTTTTTTCTTCTTTCTCAGTGGGTTTGACCAGGACTCGGTCTGCCAGGGGCTGCAATTTAGCTGCCATACCTTGCCTCCTTTCTTGAATATACGATTAATGTGTCTTGACGTTATTTAGCACTCTCTGGGGGAGAGTGCTAACACCTACATAATACCGCAGATATGTATTCATCGCAAATTACACGAGTAGTGTTTACAGCATGTTACAGACGTATATCTCTTTCTTTCTTGCGTTTTCTCTTAATATCTCCTAAATCTAAAGGTTTAACAGGTTTAAGAAATGATGTTCTTCCGCCTTTGATGATTACTCGCCCCCTTTATCCCCCTCTCAAACAGATACACTATGCAATCATTCAAATCCTCACCATGAACGGGGCGTCTAAGAGGGGTGCAGACCCCTCTTTAATAAAACCCCCTCTCCGAACAAAACAGCCAATGCATTCCCCTAAAACAGGGTTCGGAGAGGGGGTCAGGGGGTGAGACTTTAGTTTACTTAAGTGCGGTAATATCTCCGTTATTGACGTTTTACACGGCATCGTGTAGAATCAGGGCGTGAAAAAGAGGCAGGCCGCAATGAAAAGACAATGGGACCGGGACAGCATCCAGGCTTTACGCCGGCACCTGGGCCTGACCCAGAGCGAACTATCCGAGCGACTGGGAACGCGGCAGCAGACTATCAGCGAATGGGAAACCGGCATCTACCAACCCCGCGGCGCTTCGACGACACTGCTATCGATCATCGCCGAACAGGCCAGGTTCAAATACGACGCCTCGCCCCCTGAAAAGAGGCCTTGACAATTTACACGTTACCGTGTAATATACCTGTGAGACAATCAATAATCAGGGGGCGCAGGCGCGAGTTATTAATATTACTTGATGCAGAGGATTGTTATCATGCTGAAGGACAGATGTGGATAGCCGCCGCAGCGTAAAGAGCCTGGAGCCTTTTTTCCGGCCGGCCAGCGTGGCTGTTATCGGCGCTTCCAGGGTGCCGGGGAAAGCCGGCTACAACATTATCGAGAATTTACAGGGGATGGGATACCGGGGAAAAATTTACCCGGTCAATCCCCACGCTAGTAAAATCCTGAAGCTGGCGGCCTATCCCGATGTGAAAAGCCTGCCGGAAACACCGGACCTGGCCATTATCGTGCTGCCGCCGGCGCAGGTGTTGAAATCCCTCGGGGAATGCGCCGCCAAAGGGGTGAAGGCAGTCGTCATCGAAGCGGTCGGGTTCGGGGAGATGGATGCCTCCGGCGCGAAGGCGGAAGCCCGGATTAAAAAGATAGCGGAGCGGGCGGGAATGAGAGTGATGGGGCCGAACAGTGTGGGCACTATCAATCCCTACACCAGCTTCGACAGCAGCCTGGGACGGCTGAAAAAGGTATTTTTACCCAGGGATAAAATCCGGCGGGGAACGGCGGGGTTCATCGGGCAGACGGGCCTTTTCACCGGGGTCTATCTGCCATTAATCAACAGCGAAATCGGCATCAGCAAGATAGCCTGCCTGGGCAACAAGTGCGATGTGGACGAAAGCGACCTGCTGGAATACTGCGGCGCCGACCCGCCGACGAAAGTAATCGCCATGTACCTGGAAAGCGTCACGGACGGGCCGCGCTTCCTGAAACTGGCGCGCCGCATTATCAGAAAGAAGCCGATTATCGTCCTGAAGTCGGCCGTCACCAGCAGTGGCGCCAAAGCCTCCGAAACCCATACCGGCGCCATAGCCGGGGAAGACAGGGTGTATGACGCCGCCTTCCGCCAGGCGGGGATAATAAGGGTGGGGAGCTTCGAGGAGCTCTGGGACGTCACCCGAGCCTTTGTTTGCACAACACCGCCGCGGGGGAGCCGGGTAGCTATCGTCAACCTGGCGGGGTCAAGCTGCGTCACCGCCGCCGATGCCTGCGTTAAATACGGTCTGCAAATCGCCAGGCTATCTCCGGCTACCAGGGAAAAAATCAAGACAGTTTACCCCGAATGGTGGCAGGTGCGAAGCCCCATCGACGTGTGGGTATCCATCGAAGCCAGCGGCTTTGAAAAAACCTATGTTACCATCACCCGGGCGGTCATGGAGGATAAAAACGTGGACGCCGTTATCGCGGTGATGGGCGCTAACAACTGGCTGGACGGTAAAAGCGTGCCCGGTTTGTTTACCGATATCAGGCGGGAGTTTCCGCTGAAACCTCTTTTTATCGTCAGCATGCCGGGAGACTGGAGCGTTTACCTGAAGATGCAGCGGGGCTTTCAAAATATCGGCATCCCCTGCTACACCCGCGATGAAGATGCCATCGCGTCACTGGCGGCGCTGCGCCGCTACCGGCAATACCTGAACAGCGCGGACTAGCCACCAGCGCCGAATCACCTTAAACAGTCAAGCACACTACGATTGAACTCGACAGAGATTCTAAAGCCGGTCGGGGGATATTTTACCGATGTGAGGGGGCGACTTTCTAGTCGATAGGGGGAGGTGTATATGCCCGCTGTTCTTACGGAAAAGAGGGTGCTGGAAATCTGGCAGAATTCCCTGCAGGGTCGAACGGACCTGCTGACCGAAGATAACGAGTCGGTGAGGATAATCTACCCGGGACGTCTCAACGACGACCGGGGCGCCGATTTGAGAGACGCCGTTATCGCCACGAGGCAGGGGCTGCTCAAGGGCGATATCGAAATACACCGGAAAACCAGCAACTGGTGGGAGCACGGTCACCACCGCGACCCCGTTTATAACCGGGTGATTCTCCACGTGGTCTTCCGGAACGACAGCGAAAAGGGAATCGCCCTCCAGAACGGGGCGAAAGCGCCGACGCTGGCGCTGCACGATTACATCCAGACCGATAGCCGCTCTACCCTGCTACGTACGATACCCTGCCACAATGCCTTTTCCCGCAGGAATATCGGGCGGATAGCGGAGATATTGGATGAAGCGGGCGAGCAAAGGTTCCTGGCCAAAGCAGCCGGCTTCCAGGAGGCGATATTATTAAAGGGGGCGGGGCAGGCGCTGTACCGGGGGATAATGTTGGCGCTGGGCTACTCCAAGAATAAGGAGCCGATGGAGGAACTGGCGGACCGTGTGCCGTTAAAGAAGCTGGAAACGGCGGCTTTAGATAAAGCACCGGATATAGAATACCTGGCCCGGTGCCAGGCGCTTTTGACAGGTGCGGCCGGGCTTTTACCGTCACAGCACGGGGAACGCTATCCGGACGAGGAACAGATAGGGGACTGGGAGGAGAAACTGGAAAATATCCGGTCAAACAGCGGCGAAAAAACAGGAATGTCAGCAGCGGACTGGAGCTTTTTCAAGGTCAGGCCGGGCAATCACCCGGTCCGCCGCCTCGCAGCAATGAGCCACCTCCTGCTCCGCTACCGGAAAAAGGGGCTGCTGGCCGGACTGGAGGAAAAGCTATCAGAAGCAGCGGAAGATAGCGGGAGCCATTGGCTGGAACAGGCGCTGCTGATAGCCCCGGACAGCTACTGGAGCCGCTTCCTGGACTTCGGAGTGCCGGCTTCAGGCATGGTGCCGGCATTGCTGGGCAAAGAGAGGGCAGCGGAAATTATTATCAATGTGCTTTTACCCTTCAGGTTTGCCAGAGGGCCGGCGGAACGAAGCGAAGAAGCGATGGGGATTTATCGCGAATACGGCGCGCCGGCGGAAAATACGCTGGTAAAACACATGAGAAAACAACTGGGGATAAGCAAACAACTTGTTGCTTCCGCCCGGAGGCAACAGGGGCTGATACATATCTATAAAACGCTGTGCTCACAGGGCAAATGCGGTAAGTGCCCGGTGAATACAGGAAGCAGTTGAAGCAGATATCATCTCAAGAGAAACGCCGATTATTTAAGTAATGCGGGTAACTCGCTAAGGCTTTTTATTTTAAGGCAGTCCAGTTTTTTCTTGTAATAGTTATCGCGGTCAAGTAGTATGCCCTGCATACCGGCGCCGTCGGCGCCGATGACATCGACCTGGTACTGGTCGCCTATATAGACCGCTTCGGCAGGCGGGACACCGGCCTGCTTTAAAGCGTACTGGAATATCCCCTTCTGCGGCTTGGTAAAGCCGGCGTCCTGCGAGGTGACAACGAAATCCAGCTTCGCTGACAGCCCCAATCTATCGAGAGTCGCGGACATATCCTGCTCTATGTTGGAAATCAGGCCCAGTTTCAAGCCGCGTTTTTTTAATGTGTCAAGCGCTGCCGGGACATCATCGAAGAGCACCAGGTCCATTTTCGCCTGCTGCATCATACCCAGCAGACCCATAACGACCTTTTCATCCGCGGTTATCCCGGCTTCCTTGATAACAATGCGCTGGTATTCCAGGTAGAGCGCTATAACTTCTTCGCGGGAACGCTGGCTTAAAGGACGTTTGGCTATCTGCTGGTAGATAAATTCATTGGCGGTCAGAATCGGGTGGCGCAGTTCCGCCGCGGTGATATCGATACCAAAATTATTTAAAGCTTTAGCCTCCAGCTCTTCCTGGGACGGCTGGTAGCGTACCAGCGTCTGGTAAAGGTCGAAAAACACGGCTTTTATCATGACAATAGCTCCCGCTTGTTTATTACAGTACTATTGTAATGAAAGCCGGGGCGAGTGTAAAGCGAGACAAAAGTCGGCTGCCTGAATGCATTGACTTCACAGCTAGTCACTGCTAACATAAAGGTGTGAGGTGAATATGGCCGGCAAGAACGATGTTCCGAGAATGGTGGTATTTCCGCAGACGGCGGAAGTAAACAAGCAAGGCAACCTGGCGATAGGCGGCTGCGATACCGTGGCGCTGGCTAAAGAGTACGGCACGCCCTTGTACGTGTTCGATGAAACGGACCTGCGCAGCCGGTGCCGCGAGTTCAAGACGGAGTTCGGCAAGCGCTACACCAACACGGACGTCAGCTATTCACCCAAGGCTTTTACCGCTAAAGCTATGATAAAGCTCGTTGAAGAAGAAGGGCTGGACCTGGACGTGGTATCGGGCGGGGAGCTGGCTTTTGCGCTGGCGGCGGGCTTCCCGGTGAAGAGAATAAGCTTCCCCGGCAATAACAAGTCTGAAGAGGAGCTGGAACTGGCGGTGCGGGAAAGCATCGGGCATATCGTGGTGGACAACCTGCCGGAGCTTCATATGCTGATTGAAATAGCCGGCAAGAAGAAAGTCGATATCCTGCTGCGGCTGAATCCGGGCATCGACCCGCACACTCATAAATTTAATGCGGTCGGTCTATCGGACTCCAAGTTCGGACTGCCCAAAGCCGACTGGGATGAAGCTGTGGCAAAGGCTTTAGCCGCCAGGAACCTCAACGTAGACGGACTGCACTTTCACATCGGCTCCGGTCTATTCCAGTATGAGCCCTATTTAAAGTCGCTGGACGTGGTGCTGGAGTACGCCGCGGCCATCAAGAAGAAATACGGCTTCCAGATGAGGCTGTTAAGCATCGGTGGGGGGTTCGGGGCGCAATATGTACCGGAGGAAGTACCGCCACCTATATCGGCTTTTGCCGATGCGATAATTACCCGTTTCAAGGAACGCTGCCGCGAGTTTAAACTGGAAACGCCGAAGCTGATGATAGAGCCGGGAAGGAAGATAGTCGCCCAGGCCGGCGTCGCCCTCTATACGGTGGGGGTCATTAAAAACATCCCGGGCATCCGGACTTACGTATCGGTGGACGGGGGCATGGGGGATAACATCCGCCAGCCGATGTACGGCGCGGTGCAGGAGGCTCTGATAGCCAACAGGCCTACGGCAAAAGATACCGATACAGTCACCATCACCGGCAAGTACTGCGAATCCGGGGATATTTTGATTAAAGAAATAAAGCTGCCGGAAATGAAGGCGGGGGATATCCTGGCGGTGGCGGGCAGCGGGGCTTATGCCGTGCCGATGTCCAGCAACTACAACGCCGCGTTCCGTCCGGCGATCGTTTTTGTTAGCGACGGCAGGGCGCGCCTTGTCCGGCGGCGCGAAACGCTGGAGGATCTTACCCGGCACGACCCGGATTAACGAGGAGAGTTTTAATGTGGCAGGTAATCGGACAGGCGCGGGCGGTCTCCCTTCTAGCACATAGCCTGGAATCAGGTACGCTGTCACACGCCTACCTTTTTATCGGTCCGCAGCACGTCGGCAAGATGACGCTGGCGCTGAACCTGGCGCAGGCGCTCAACTGCCGGGCGGACGACAGACCCTGCCTCGAATGCGATTCGTGCCGGAAAATAGCGGCCGGCACCCACAGCGATATCCAGGTCATCGGTCTGGCACAGAATGAAGAGGAAAACACCGAAGCCAAGCTCATCCATACCGAGCAGGTCAAGGATGTGCTTCACTCCGCCAGCCTGCCGCCATTCGAAGGTATGAACAAGGTCTTTATCATCGACGGGGCGGAATTGCTGTCAATCGAGGCCGCCAACCGGCTGTTAAAGACGCTCGAAGAGCCGGAAGCCCGGGTGACCTTTATTTTACTGACTACGGATGAAAACAAACTGCTGAAGACCGTGATATCGCGCTGCCAGCGCATCGAGCTGCCGCCGATGTCAATAGCGGCAGAGGCGCAAGCCTTGGTAGAAAAACGGGGCATCGGGCCGGAGCGGGCCAGGCTGCTGGCGGGGCTTTCCCACGGGTGCCCGGGGTGGGCGATTGCCGCGGCGAGCGACGAGAAAATAATGGAGCAGCGTGACAAAGAACTGGACCAGATAATCGCTATTATAGAAGGCGGTTTTGAAGAGCGTTTTGCTTACGCCGCCAGGCTGGCACGGGGGTTCACTCAAAACCGGAGAGCGGTCTACAATATACTCGATACGTGGCTAGACTTCTGGCGGGACCTGATGCTGGTCAAGCTGGAACGCGAAGAGATGATAACGAATATTGATAAGAAAGATGATATTATTAAAAAGGCCGGGAATTACAATTTACCCGGTATAAGAGGTTTCATCCAGAGCGCGGCGTCGGCGGGGAGACAGCTCAAGCAGAACGTGAACCCGCAGCTTGCCCTGGAGGTATTGATGCTGGATATTCCGGGAGAGGAGGCGAAAAGCTCCCCGATAGTATCGGGGGCATAACATATGGCAAATATCGTTGGAATACGTTTTAAGAAAGCGGGAAAAATCTATTACTTCGACGCGGAGGAAATCGCTTTAGAAGCCGGGGACTACGCGGTGGTGAAGACCAGCCGCGGGATGGAACTGGGGCACGTCGTCATCG
>MGMT01000051.1 GCA_001796525.1 Chloroflexi bacterium RBG_13_51_52
TCTACATCACCCCTGCGCCCGTATTCCAGTGCTATGCCGGTGCCGGCATAAATAATGTCCATTTCCACATTGGCGTATTCCTCGAAAATCGGCTCCAGGTAATACCATAGACCGGTATCATAAAGGCTGGTGGTGGTGGCTATTTTAAACCTTACCAGCGGGTCATGCAACGCTATCGTAGGTTCAGGTTCGGGTGTAGGTGTTGGCGTTACTGTTACTGTCGGTCCATCTGCTGTCTGGGTTACCGTCACTGCCAGTTCGGTAGCACAGTTTGTCATTGTTGCTACCAGCCCTGCCAGCATTACCAGTGCCAGTGACACATTGAAAATTTTCCCCGTATTACGTTTTTTCATGGATTATACTCTTTATTTTTACAAAAGCTTTCGAGATTATAGCATCAATTTGTTATAATATCAATATAACATATATATCATAATAAGTGAAATATTAATTTGTCTTTGACGTGATGATAGCCCTATGTTAAAATTCATACTGGATTTTCGTTGAATAACCCCCTAAAACCGGTATACTGGCGAAGAAGAAAGTAGCTACCCTCATGGAAATTAAAAGAGTCGGCGTGGTCGGCTGCGGACAGATGGGCGGCGGTATCGTCCAGGTATGCGCTCAATCGGGATACGCGGTTCTAGTCTCCGAAATTAATGATAATCTTCTGAAGAAAGGGCTAGCTGCTATCGAGTCATCACTGGATAAAGGCGTTCAGAAAGAACGGATTACAAAGCGGGACAGGGATGCTGCTTTTGGCCGTATCAGAGGTACAACTAATATTAACGACTTTGCAGACTGCGACCTGATAATAGAAGCGGCTGTTGAGAATCTTGATTTAAAGAAGCAAATATTCAGCCAGATAGATAAGGTCTGCCAGAAAAACGCGATATTCGCTACCAATACCTCCTGCCTTCCCGTATCGGAAATAGCATCGGTTACAACACGCAGGGATAGGGTGCTTGGAATGCACTTTTTCAATCCCGTGCCGGCAATGAAACTGCTGGAAATAATCAGAACTAAAGCTACCAGTGATGTTACCATTTCAACAGCCAGGAAATTCGGCGAGTCCCTCGGCAAAACTATTGTCATCATTCGGGACACGCCCGGTTTTATCGTCAATCGTCTCATGGTGCCGCAAATTCTCAATGCCATCCGCATGGTCGAAGCCGGCACGGCAACAAAAGAAGATATTGATACCGGTATGACTCTCGGTCTCAACCAACCTATAGGTCCTCTGGCTTTAGCCGACCTTATCGGACTGGACACAGTCCTGGCGATAGCAAACGGCATCCATGACATAATTAAAGAAAAGCAATACGTTCCACCACCACTCCTGAAAAATATGGTGGCAGACAGGCATCTTGGCCGAAAGACCGGCAGAGGGTTTTACGAATATAAGTAAGGGAGAGCAGCGATGAGTATTAAAGATAAGGTTGCCCTGGTTACGGGTGGCTCGGGGGGGCTAGGCAGTATACATTGTCTATCTCTGGCTTCAGCCGGCTTTAAAGTAGCTGTAGCTGCACACACCCATCTGGAGAAAGCAAAATCCGTGGCTGATAAAATCAAGGCTATGGGCAAACAGGCTATGGCCTTCAGTATGGATGTGGCAAACCCCGATGAGGTAGAATCAAACGTCGAAAATGTGGAAAAAACCCTCGGGCCGGTAGATGTGCTCGTTAATAACGCCGCCACCGGCATCGTCCGCGCCGCCACTATCGTTAAAACGAAAATACAGGACTGGTCCAAGGACATAGGCGTCAACCTGACAGGCCCTTTTAATACTATCAAGCGCTGCCTGCCGGGTATGCTAGAGCGCGGCTGGGGACGTATCATCAACATCTCTTCGATTGCCGGTACGATGGGCGGAGCGGGACAGTGCAGCTATGCTACTACCAAGGCAGGGCTCATCGGACTCACCAAGACCGTTGCTCTGGAAGGAGCGCGTAAAGGCGTAACATGTAATGCTCTTGTTCTAGGCGTTGTCGACGGCGGGGCATTCCATATCGTTACGCCGGAGTTTCAGAACCGCATTATCCAGAGCACAGCGATACGCCGCGCGGGTACTCCCCAGGAAATCAGTAACGTGGTCGTTTTCCTGGCTTCCGAGGAATCCAGCTACATTACCGGTGAAGCCATCGAGATTAGCGGCGGCGCCGGCCTTTTCATTTTCTAGAAACAAAAATTCCGTTTAATGTAAAAGGCACCCCGATAACCGAAATATAACAAAAAAAAGGAGAAACTCATGAGCGAAGCGGTAATTGTCAGCGGCGTTAGGACTGCCATAGGTAACTTCGGAGGAGCATTACAGGATATAACGGCAGTCAAGCTGGGCAGTATTGTAATCCAGGGTGCCCTGAAAAAAGCCGGACTCAAACCGAAGGGAGACACCAGTTTCGCGCCAGAAGCGCTTAAAAACGAGGGTCAAATAGAGCTGGAGAAGAAATATTACACCTGGGACAATTCTTTACAGGGAGTGCAGGTAGACGAGGTTATCATGGGGAATGTCATCCAGGCCGGTCAAGGGCAAAACCCCGCTCGCCAGGCGGCTATTTATGCCGGCGTCCCCAAGGAAGTCAACGCCTTCACGGTCAATAAAATCTGTGCCTCCGGCATGAAATCGGTCGCTTTAGCCGCCCAGTCCATTAAGGCCGGCGACGCCGAGGTTGTTGTCGCCGGAGGGATAGAAAATATGAGCGCCGCTCCTTATTATCTGCCCAAAGCCAGATGGGGAGCCCGGATGTTCAACGCCGATATAGTTGACGGCATGGTGCACGATGGACTATGGGAAATTTTTTACAACTATCACATGGGCGTAACTTCGGAAAACATCGCCACAAAATACGGCATCACCAGGAAAGAACAGGACGAGTTCGCTTTAGAAAGCAACAACCGCGCTTTAGCAGCTACCAAGAACGGAATTTTCAAGGACGAGATAGTCCCCGTTGAAATAAAGGTCAAGCGGGAGACAAAAATGTTTGATATAGACGAGCATCCCAGAGAGACTTCCATGGAACTCCTGGGTAAATTACCAACTGTTTTTAAAGCTGACGGCGGTGTTACTGCCGGCAATGCTTCGGCCATCACCGATGCCGGCGCAGCTTTAGTTGTGATGTCTGACAAGAAAGCGAAAGAATTAGGCGTTAAACCTATTGTTTCCGTCCGCGCCTATGCCACCGGCGGTGTCGACCCCGCATATATGGGACTCGGCGTTATCCCCGCCACCCAAAAAGCCCTCAAAATAGCCGGGCTTACTTTGAAGGACATCGATTACATCGAGCTAAACGAAGCCTTTGCTTCACAGTCTATCGGCTGTATCCGCGAGTTAAACATCGATATGAGCAAGACTAACCTTCACGGAGGAGGTATATCACTCGGACATCCCATCGGCTGCACCGGCGCCAGGATTATCGTCACGCTTATGAACGAAATGAAACGGCGAAACCTCCAGCTAGGTCTGGCGACCCTTTGTATCGGTGGTGGCCAGGGCATGGCTATTATCATCGAGAGGAAATAGACTTAGACAATCATTCCTTACAGATGAACATAATAAAGGGGCATGTCGTACAACGATATGCCCCTCCTTTTTCTAGTCTTTCTCTATCTTTATTCAACAAAGAAATAAATTTATATAAAAACATATCCCTCTTTATACCTTTTATGTTAAAATATCTAAATAACTGGGCTCAAGAGGTTAGGTCGATGGCAAAAATCACGGGATGGAATAGAGGAATCAGCAAGAAAAAAGGAATTCCTGAAAAATCTATGGTTGAAGAACCCCTAAATATCGAGACGATTACCTGGGGTGATTTAACCTGGGTCAACATAGAATTAGCGACCGAACGGGAAACCGAATGGCTGGCTGATACCTACCATTTCCACCAGCTGGCTTTAGACGACTGTATTAGTCGCAAGCAGATTCCCAAGATTGATACCTTTCCCGGTTACCTCTTCTTCGTTTTCCACTACCCGATATTTGATAAAGAGACCCGCATCAGCAGCAAGCGACAATGGTCAGCATTTATCGGTGATAACTACCTCGTTTCCGTTCATACGGGCGAACTGAAAACACTTGTCGCTCTCTTCCGCGATTGCATGGCTAATGAGGACGCACGTAAAGAATACATGAGTTCCGGCTCCGGCTTTTTACTCTATCGTATCCTCGACAGGGCGATAGACTCCTATTTTCCCGTCCTTGATAAAATCCTTAGCCTGATGGAAGACGTGGAAGACGCCGTATTTGACGAAGATATCGAGGCGGCAAAAGAGTTGAGCATACTGCGCCGCGATATCATCACCCAACGAGCTGTTATGTTCCCTACCCGTGATATTTTTAAAGAAATGGAGAACAAACTCAAACGCTTTAGCAAAACGGACGTTACCGCTTACTATAGCGACCTCATGGACCACACGAACAAAATTTGCGGTACCCTGGATGAATGCAGAGAAATAATCGAGGTATACAAAGACACCGATTATACTCTGGCGACTAATCGTCTTAACCGGGTAATGCGTATTCTTACCATCTTTTCCTCCATTGTCCTGCCGTTCTTGATAATCTCCAGTATTTTCGGGATGAATGTGGTTTTACCAGGCGGTTTGGAAAAAGGCGATATCCAACCTTTCCTCATATTGCTGCTCGTAATGCTTGTTATAGCCGGTGGAATGCTTTTCTTCTTCCGCCGACGCCGCTGGATTTAAAATGAAAATATCACACCGCATGGTGATAATTATTGCCGTATTTATCACCTGCCTTATTACTGCAAATATAACTGCAGTGAAAGTTATCAGTCTTGGTCCATTTACCCTACCAGCGGCAATTTTTGTTTTCCCGATAAGCTATATTTTCGGCGATGTGTTAACCGAGGTTTACGGCTTTCGCGTCGCCAGGCGGGTTATCTGGCTTGGCTTTGCCTGCAACCTGATTTTCGTTTTCTTTGCCTGGATAGGACAAATTCTGCCTTCGGCTTCTTTCTGGGGAGAACAGCAAGCGTATGAAAGTATCCTGGGCTATACGCCGCGCCTGCTGGTTGCCTCCCTAGGGGGTTATCTCGTTGGCGAATTCGTCAACTCCATTATCCTGGCAAGGATGAAAATCTTGACACGGGGGCGCTGGTTGTGGAGTCGGACTATCGGCTCGACTATTCTTGGAGAAGGAGTTGATACCGCAATATTTATTACCGCGGCTTTCATCGGTACAGCTTCCTCCGTGCCCACGATGATTCTGAATCACTGGGTAGCCAAGGTGGCTATTGAAATCATTTTTACCCCGGCTACCTATGCCATCGTCAATTGGCTGAAACGTAAAGAGGGCGTTGATACTTTTGATTACCAGACAAGATACAATCCTTTTACCATAATGGAAAGAGAGAAGGCATAATGGAAATACGCATTCTTGGCGCGCACAACATCGAGACGAATAATACCGGCTACGCTTGTATTTTAATCGATGACGTCCTGGCGGTAGATGCCGGGTCGCTGACAGCTAATCTATCTATTACGGAACAGCAAAACCTCAAAGCCATTCTACTAACCCATCAGCACTACGACCATGTCAGGGATATTCCAGCCATAGGCATGAATTTCTACCTCCTTGAGAAAGCAATAGAGTTATATTCCACACGTACTGTTTATGAAGCGCTCTCGGTTTATCTTCTTAATGATTCACTCTACCCCAATTTTTTGGAAAAACCCCAGGAAAAACCGTCGATACACTTCAATATTATCGAACCCGGCCGGACATCTATAATTGCCGGATATGAAGTATTGCCGGTATCGGTAAATCATGCCGTACCTACTACTGGATATCAGATCACCTCAACTAACCGCAAGAAAATATTTATTAGCTCCGATACGGGAAAGGGCCTTGATGATTGCTGGAAAGAAGTATCACCCGAAATTCTCTTTATCGAAGTTACCTTGCTTAATAAAAAGGAGTCCTTCGCACTAGAGTCCGGACATCTCACTCCGGCACTGCTACAGCAGGAACTGATATCCTTCCGCGAAATAAAGGGTTATCTGCCGAGTGTTGTCCTGACGCACATGAACCCCCTCATCGAAAAAGATATCAAAGCTGAAATCAGCAAGGTGGAAAAAGCATTAAATATTAAAATAGAGTTCGGCTACGAGGGCATGCGGATAAATATCTAGCGGGGGGAAATAAGCCGATTAGCGAATTGCGCTTCATCATCGACCAGAACGTGGGCAAGTTAGCCAAGTGGCTACGGATGATGGGATTCGACAGCCTGTTCTTCAGCGGTGAAGACGACTCTCAAATGGTCAGGCAAGCCCTTGTTGAAGACAGGATTTTACTGACCCGGGACACCGGAATCATGAAAAGACGGGTTGTCACCAGCGGCCGGCTCAAGGCAGTCCTGATGGAGAGCGAAGAACCGGAGCAGCAGATGCGG
>MGMT01000052.1 GCA_001796525.1 Chloroflexi bacterium RBG_13_51_52
AGGACAGCTGCGGAACTGATTTTGAAGGGAATGGAAATAATGGGCTGTTATGGCTATATCCGGGTGAACCACTACGAGAAGTATTACCGCGACGCACCGGCAGCGAAGCTGGTCATGGGAGGTAGTCACCTGGGGTATTTCGCGGTATGCCGCCAGTTCTATGACCTGGACTACTCTTCATTCGGCCCGGGCAAACTTCAGACGCCAAAGTGAGATGAAAAGGATTAATGAAGCTCATATTGCTATACTTTCACGAGTAAAATAATGATACAGGGAGGACGGTAAAATGATAGAAGCCGTAAAATCCAGGCTTATCGACCAGCTGGATAAAATTGTCGGCAGTCAGTTCGTTTCCACCAATCCGGCCGACCTTTATATCTATTCCTACGACCTTACGTTTGCGGAGTCTCATTCGCCGGATATCGTTGTTCTGCCGCAATCGGTAGAAGAAGTGCAGGCAATCCTAAAGCTTGCCAACCAGGAAAAGATACCGGTTATTCCCTATATCGCCGGCGGGAATGTCGGCGGGTTGACCATTCCACTTAACGGTGGCATCTCTCTCGATCTCAAGAGAATGAACAATATCATCGAGGTCAGCGAAGCCGATATGTATGCTCTGGTCGAGCCCGGCGTTACCTTCGGACAGATGAAAGCCTTCCTGAATAAAAATCATCCCACGCTGAAATACACGTACGCCTTTTCACCGCCCTCCACCGGCGTTATCGCCAACGCTATCGTGCAGGGACTTGATAACCTTTCGTTTCGCTACGGCGCCGCCTCGCACTGGGTAACCGGACTGGAAGTGGCGCTGGCTACCGGCGAACTGGTGAGAATCGGCTCCTGCGCCGCCAGCAAGACCTGGCAGGCTATCGCCCCCTTCCCCGAACTGGACGGGCTTTTCCTGGGCTGGCAGGGAGCCACCGGCGTCATCACTAAAATGGCGGTCAGCCTCTGGCCTAACCCGCCCTACAATACAGCTCTAACTTACATGCCGATGGACCTTGAAGGAGCCAATGAAATTCTCCAGTCGATTATCCGTACCCGTATCCCCGACGACCTTATCGGCACGTCTTTCACATTGAATAAAGCCGGCGTAGCGGCTTACGAACACCGGAAAATGGACCTATATCCGGCTGTTAAACGCGAGGGGGAAGAACCGGAGTTCGTCATTACCGCCGAACTCACCGGCAACAACGAAAAAGAACTCAACGCCAAAGCCGAAGCTATCGGGGAAGCCGTTGATGCCAAGTGCCAGAGCTATAAATTCACCGGCCCGGAGACCATGCCCAGTACTACCGCGGCCTTCCCCATGCAGGCGCTGGGTGTTTTAAGCTCCGGCGGCGGTCTGATGTGGGTGGGGACTTACGGGCCCATGAGCCGATGGCTGGAGACAGTGAAAAAAGGCTGCGAGCTCCAGGATAAATACGATATTACCCGCACCTGCTATACCCGTATCATGAACGAAGGGCACTTCGTGGGACTGCGCTGGATGCTACCATATGACAAGGGCGACCCCGCCCTGGTGGAACGCATCAAGGACTTGTGCGCGGAGCAACTCGAACTGGTTCTGGAGACAGGCTACATCCCTTATAAAACCCCGGTCTGGGCGGTAAGGAAACTCGAAGAAAAGGTCAGTCCGGACTGGCTGAAGCTGCATCGTCGCATTAAAGCTGCCCTCGACCCGAACAATATCATGAACCCCGGCCGCTGGGGCATGCCCCGGGAATAACCGGGAGACTTCTTATCAAAGGAGACCGTAATGGCTTTGAAAGATTTGCAGGAATGGCTTTACGGGTGCACGCACTGCGGCACCTGCAAGGATGTCCTTAATATATTTTCCCCCGCCTGCCCGGCCGGCGAAAAATACCAGCTTGAGTCTTACTTTCCTTCGGGGAAAATGCTGATAGCGAGGGGTGTCGCTAACGGTGTTCTGAATTTAGACGATGATGACACCCGCGAACGTATCTATGCCTGCACCGGCTGCCTTTCCTGCGAGCAGCAGTGCGGCGTTTACCATCACCAGCACATCTTCGAGACCGTGCAGGCGCTCCGCTCGGAGGCGGTCACGCAGGGCAACCTAAATCCCGCCTACATGGTCATGGTGGAAAGCCTGAAGAAGGATGATAACGTCTTCGGTAAAGCTAAAGCGGAACGCGGCGATTGGGCTAAAGACCTTAAAATCAAAGATGCCGCCAAAGAAAAAACGGATGTCGTTTACCATGCCGGCTGCATGCTTTCATTCGACCCCGAGCTATGGGAAATACCCCGCAGCGCCATAAAGCTCTTGGAAGCCGCCGGGATTGATGCGGGCATCATGGGGGCGGAAGAGTCCTGCTGCGGCGGCCGCGCCTACGAAATCGGCTATGACGGCGAGTTCACCAAGTACGCGGAACACTTTATAGAGACCTTTAATTCGCTGGGCGCGGGTAAGGTCATTACATCTTGCTCGGACGGTTACAGCACGTTTAAAAAACTCTACCCTAAAATGAATATCGAAATGAAATTCGATACCCTGCACACGGCGGAATATCTCGACGTTTTAATTAAAGACAAAAAACTCAAGTTTACCAAAAAAGTGCCGCTAAAAGTCACATATCACGACCCGTGCCACCTGGGCAGGCACCTGGGCGAAAGCGGCATTTACGATTCTCCGCGGAATGTCCTGAAAAGCATCCCGGGCATCGAGTTAGTGGAAATGGAACGCAACCGAGAAAATGCCTGGTGCTGCGGGGCGGGAGCCGGCGTCAGTCAGGCAAACCCCGACTTCGCCCTCTGGACCGCCAACGAAAGGCTGAAGGAAGCCCAATCCACCGGCGCTACGGCGCTGGTCACCTCCTGCCCCTGGTGCGTCAGGAACTTCAGAGACGCCGTAAAAAAGTACGGTGAAAATATAGAAATTTACGATATAGCCGAGATAGCCTGCAAAGCGTTATAAAAAAACGGCCATAACTGGCTCGGATGAATGTAAGTTTATCATTCATCTTTAATGTTAAAATAGAAAATCATGAAAATCAGCGATGATATTAGATGCGTTGACTTCCCCTGCGCGGACGTGGATGAAAAAAGCTATATCATACCGGCGGTAGAAATCGATCCGGTTAAGATCAAAGTCCTGATGATAACGGAAGCCCCGCCCAATGATAAGGCGGATTATTTTTACGCTGCCGGCAGTCCTTTTTACCTACAGACTACCCTCCAGGCATTTAAAGACGCCGGGGCAAACGTATCGTCAATACAGGATATCCTTTATTTGGGCGTTTATATCACCACGGCGATAAAGTGCGGCAAGACACAGTACGCCGTTTCCCCGGAAACCATGAAAAACTGCTCGAGGTTATTGGCACAAGAGATAGCCCTTTTCCCTGACGTTAAAGTGTACATGCTCATGGGTGATGTGGCTATTAAAATGATGAACGGTATCTGGAAGCAAAAGACGGGGAAGCGAGTGATACCGGCCGGGTCCACCTATAAAATCAGGGGGCAGGCTTACTATTACGAAGATAAAAGAGTCCTGCCCTCTTACACACCGGCGGGCAAAAACTTCCTTATTGAAAAGTCTAAAAGAAAGATGGTGGCGGAAGACATCCGGGAGGCTTTCAAGCTTACCCGTTAAGCGCTAGTTTCTGGCAGCCTGCGCCGCCGATTTCTCGCGTTTTTTCTCCAGCGCTCTCCTGACCAGCAAAGCAAACTTCTCCGCCATGGGGTGTTCCGGGGCATCGGCGCGCAACAGCGCTTCCACGCCAACAAAGATATCGCCGGAGAGAGGCAGTATTTTCAACCTGCCCTCGGCAATAGACCTTTCCACGCTCCTGATATGATGGAAACCCACCCCTTCACCGTTTTCCACGAGATTAATCCCCCACTCGGAACTGTTCACCTCTACGATAATCGGCGACGGCATGTGGCAACCCCCTACCCGGATTCTTTTCAGGATTATCTGACGCGTGGCGGATGTTTCCGGGCCCAGTACCAGGGGGTAGCCGCAAAGGTTGGCGAATGCCAGTCGCGGTCTTTGCGCAATAGCGCTGGAAGGCGACGCCACGAGGACCAGTTTCTCCTGTGAAGACAGCACCACCGATTTCAACTTGGGGTTGCCGTAATCCGTGCTGACCACTATTCCCAAATCTACTTCACAATCTAAAACGGCTTCGGCGATCTCGAAAGAAGAAGCGCTCTTGATAATCAGCTTGACGCGGGGATAGAGTTTTTCAAAAGCCGACGCGGCTGAAGCAACGCAGGTGCTGAAAGTGGTGGATATTCCAACACGCAGGCTGGCTTCTTTAAGGTTTTCCAGATAATTTTCCGCGCCGTTCATCTGATGATGAATCTCGCTCACGTATTTAAATAGGCCGGAACCGGTACGGGTCAGCGAAACCTTCTGCCTTTTTACCTCAAGAAGTTTGAGTCCGACATTCCTTTCCAGCGACCTGATATGATAGGTAACGGTAGGTTGAGTAAGACATAGCTTTTCCGCCGCCGCGGTGATGCTTTCCTCGCTGGCGACGTAGTAAAAAACGATGAGGCTGTGAATGTCCAGTTTTGAAGGCGTCATTTTTTAACCTGCCCGGGCAAGCATCAAGTACACCTGCCTATCTTTGCTAATACTATATTTTTTCCGGTTTGCTGGCGTTTCCAGATATCAGAGTGTTCTCTATGATATCATAGATAAAATTGTATTGCAATCCATTTGCATGACTCCCATATCTGTCCGCAAATCACTTCATCCTCAATATTGCCATGCAAAGCCTTGCATTTTTCTCTCCAAATCGCTAATATGTGTTGAAGTATTTCGGTTTGCAACGTATAATAGAAAGCTGCAACAAAAGTTACAGAGAGTCGATATATAAAAGGGATAGGAGGCAAATAACATGGCTAAAGATTTATCCAAGGCGCTGGCCGACCTCAAAGAAGATGAGGCTGTGGCAATCGTGAAGGAAAAACTGAATGCCGGCGCCGACCCCATGGGTATTCTCAATGATGCCGGGAAGGGCATGGAAACGGTGGGGGCGCGCTTCTCAAAAGGCGAGTATTTCATACCGGACCTGGTTTACTCCGGGGAAATACTGAAGAAAATCAATGAACTGGTCAAGCCCAAACTCACTGGGGGAGGCGCCGCAAAGACCGGCGGCAAGGTCATAATCGGCACGGTAGCCGGTGATATCCATGACATCGGCAAAGACATCGTCGTCTTCATGCTCGATGTCAGCGGCTTCGAGGTTTACGACCTCGGCGTGGATGTGCCCGTACAGAAATTCGTCGATAAGATTAAAGAGACAGGCGCACCGACCGTCGGGTTAAGCGGCTTCCTGACACTGGCATATGATTCCATGAAACAGACTATCGACGCTATCAAGAGTGCCGGCTTGAGAGAAAAGACCAAGATAATGATAGGCGGCGGCCAGATAACCCCAGAAATCGTGAAATACACCGGCGCCGATGCTTCCGGCAAAGACGCCATAGAGGGAGTCGCCCTCGCCAGAAAATGGGCAAGCGTAAAATAATATCCTTCATGGAATATTAACAGGAGGTGAAAAATGGAAAAAACATTAGAAACAATGACCGCAGATGAAAAGAAGAACGACCTGATTAGCAAGTGGCTTTCTCCTCCCGGCATCAAGTTCAACAGCCCCGATGCCGAAAAGGATTATAAAGCAAGGGTTCAACGGATTCTGGATGCCATTAATTTGAAGAAACCGGATAGAGTACCGGTCTTTCCCATGATGGGGTTTTTCCCCGCCTATTACGCCGGCTATACCCCGTACGATGTGATGTACGACTACGACAAGCTGATGAGCTCATTTTCCAAGTATGTGCTGGATTTCCAGCCGGACGCGCACGGGAGTGTAACGATATCTCCGCCAGGAAAGCTTCATGATATTGTCGATTACAAGCTGTATGCCTGGCCCGGTCACGGCGTAGCCAAGGAACATTCTTACCAGTGCCTCGAGGGCGAATACATGCAGGCCAATGAGTATGATGCCCTGATTGACGACCCTACTCTTTTCTTTTTAACGAGTTTTCTCCCCCGCACGATGGGCGCACTTGACGGCTTGAAGATGTTATCGCCTTTTACCAATATGACGGAAATGTACGGAGGGTTCACCGGTGCGGCTTTCGTGCCCTTAGGCTTACCCCCGGTACAGGCAGCCTTAAAAGCGATGTTAGATGCCGGCAACGAAGCGTTAAAATGGATAGGCACGGTCGCCGGTTATGGCGCAGCGATGGCCTCCGCCGGTTTCCCCGGTTTCTTCGGCGGCGGCACCAAGGCGCCTTTTGATACCATCGGCGATACTCTTCGCGGCACCCGCGGCATTATAACGGACATGTACCGCCAGCCGGCCAAGCTTATCCGCGCCATGGAGCAATTAACGCCGATAATGGTAAAAATGGGTGTGGCTAACGCCAGGGTGAACGGCTGTCCTATTGTTTTCATACCCTTACACAAGGGCGCTGACGGTTTTATGTCCGACGAGCAGTTCAAGAAGTTCTACTGGCCTACTTTGAAAGCTCTTATCGATGGGTTGATTGCCGAAGGATGCATTCCGTTCCCCTGGGCGGAGGGCGGCTACAATTCCCGCCTCAAGGTCATCAAAGATGCCCCCAAGGGCAAGGTTATCTGGGGATTCGATACTACCAATATGGCTGAAGCCAAGAAAATACTGGGAGATGTTGCCTGCATCGGCGGTAATATGTCCATCGCCACTCTAAGTGTCGGCACGCCGGATGACGTCAAGGCTTCCGTCAAGAAACTCGTTGCCGATTGCGCTAAGGGAGGCGGCTATATCATGATGAGCGGGGCTGTAATTGAAAACGTGCCCCCGGCCAACGTAAAAGCAATGATTGATGCCACCAAGGAATTTGGCGTCTATTAATAGAATCCAACGCGTTGGAAAGCAAAAGAAAGAGGGGGGCAAAAACCCCCCTCTTTTTCTATCTAATTATTCAGTATTATTTATAACATCACAGTACCGCCGTCAATGTAATACACCTGCCCCGTAATGAAATCGGACTCCGACGAGGCGAGGAATACAGCCGCCCCGGTCATATCCACAGGTTGGCCGCGCCGGTGCATCGTCTGCTCGCCGGTGGCGATTTCAAATATCTTATCGCTGTTATCCTGACCCAAGCTCGCTTCAGACGCAGTGTATCCCGGGGCGATGGCGTTGACATTAATGCCGGAGCCGCCCAGCGCTCTTGCCAGAGCGTGAGTGAAAGTGTAAAGAGCTCCTTTTAAACAGGAATACGGCATAAATAAATTCGCTGCTGGCACCTGTGCTATGTTGGATGCTATATTTATAATCTTGCCTTTGCCGGCTTTTACCATCAGCGGCGCGATGTACTTGCAGCACAGCCATGTCCCGACGACATTTACTTTGAAAATACGTTCCCAGTCGTCCACCGTCCAGGCGTCCCAGGGAGTTATGTTGAGCCCGGCCCAGATAGCGCCGTTATTGATAAGGATATCCACCTTGCCGTATTGTTTCATTACTTCATCGGCAATATTTTTACAGTCCTTTTCTATGGAGATGTCCGCTTTGACGAGGGCGACCTTCCCGCCCTTTGCCTTGAGCTCATTTGCGGTGGCCTGCGCCCTTTCAAGGCTGGTGGTGGTTAACAGGAGATCCGCCCCTTCTTCGGCGAACCTTAAAGCAAAAGCCTTGCCGAGACCACGGCTGGCGCCGGTAATGACGGCTACCTTGCCTTTTAATGCTTGTGACATGTCTTCCTCCTTTATTTTATGTTTAAGAGTAATCAGCCAATAGAAAATTTACATCACCAGTAAAGCCATGTCAAGTTGAAAATTCCCGTCGCCTTGATGGCTGGTTGAATGAATAACCCGAAAGGGAGTACAATCTATCACAGCCGTTAAATACCCACTCACTAAATAAGGAGGTATAAATATGACCCGATGGCATGATTTTATAGAAAAAGACGGCAAAGCGCCGTCCTGGCCCTACCCGATTAACTACGAGAAAGAGCAGGAAATCGATACGGACGTCCTCATCATCGGCGGGGGCATTGCCGGTTGTTGGGCGGCTATCAGCGCTGCCCGCAAAGGCGTGCGCGTTGCCCTGGTGGAAAAGGGAGATACCATCCGCAGCGGTGCCGGGGGGCCGGGCTGCGACCACTGGTGCAACGTCCCGGCTAACCCGTTATCCAACGTGGACCCGGATGAATGGGCGCAGCATATGTCCAGAATGCCTTACTGCAACGGCATCGGCAACCAGATTCAGTGCCGTGAAGACTGGGATACCCTGGTCGAGATGGAGCAGATAGGCGGTAAAATCAGGGACACCAAGGATGAATACGTGGGTGTCGAAGGCCGGGACGAAAATACCAAAATAATGATATCCCCGCGCTATACCCGCAGTGTCGGCTTTGGCGCTGAATCAATGACCAGAGTACACTTTGCCAGCAATCCGGAAGGCAAACTGAACAATATGGTCATCCGTATATGGGGCACGACCTTTAAACCAGCTCTGAAAAAGGAATGCAAGCGGCTGGGCGTTAAAATATTCGACCGGGTGATGGTCACCAGCCTTCTAACCGAGAAAGGTATCCAGGGAACCAGGGTGGTCGGTGCCACGGGCTTGAACAACCGCACCGGCGAGTTCATGATATTCAAATCGAAAGCTGCCGTACTCTCCACCGCGGGTGACTGGTCACTGTTTATGCTC
>MGMT01000053.1 GCA_001796525.1 Chloroflexi bacterium RBG_13_51_52
CCGCCTGCATAACAACGCTCAAATCTGCTGTCTGGCGGCTGAAGAAGGGGAAGGGAAAGTCAAGGTTATCGTTGAGGACTTTCTCAACACCGAGTTCGAAGGCGGACGGCACCAGAAACGAATTGACAAAATCAAGGAAATTGAAGACAAGCAATGCCGGTAAAAAACTACACCCATGAATACCGGCGCAAGCTTATCTCTGCCGAGGAAGCCGCCGGACTGGTCAAGTCCGGCATGTGGATTGACTACGGTGCTATCTGCGGCTTTCCTTCTCTGATTGATGAAAAACTGGCCGCCCGCGCCAAAGAGTTGAAGGACGTTAAAATCCGCGCCGAGCATTCTCATACCGTTATCCCCCGCCATGACCCCCTCCAGGAGCATTTCGTTCATAACTCCTGGTTCCTCGGCAGGGTGGAGCGGGAATGTTACAAGAACGGCGCCTGCTCCTATATCCCCTTCGGACTCGGCGAGGGACCCCGCATGTACCGCGAGTGGCTCAAGGACGTGGTGGATATCACCTTTATTGAAGTCACACCGATGGACAAGAAAGGCGACTTTAATTTCGGCGCGGCGGTGACGCGTCAGAAAGCAGCCTGCGAGGTAGCCAAAAAGGTCGTCCTTGAGGTCAACGAGTACATGCCATGGGTCTTCGGGGGCTATGATGAGGTTGTTAATATCTCGCAGGTGGACTATATCGTTGAGAACCACGAATATAAGATTCCCGAGTTTCCACCGGCTGTTATTACTCCGGAGGACGAAGCCATCGCTTCGCTGCTGGCGAAGCAGATAGAAAGCGGGGCTACTATCCAGCTTGGCGTGGGCGCTATCCCCAGCGTTGTCGGCAAACTGCTGATAAAGCATAATTTTAAAGACCTTGGTATCCATTCGGAGATGCTCAACGACAGTATGATGGAGCTTATCGAGGCGGGCGTGGTCACCGGCAAGCGTAATACCCTTAACCCCGGCAAGTCGGTCTTTTGCTTCGCCGCCGGCTCGGAAAAACTTTACAGGTTTATGGACAGGAATCATGCTCTAGCGGGATTCCCGGTGGACTATACCAACGACCCCTATACCATCGCTAAAAACGAAAAACAGATAGCTATTAATAGCGCCCTGCGTGTCGACCTGCGTGGACAGGTCTGCTCGGAATCGGTCGGCACACGCCAGATTAGCGGCACCGGCGGCCAGCTGGAGTTCACCCGCGGCGCTTACATGTCTAAAGGCGGCAAGGCTTTTATCTGCCTCCACGCCGCCCGCACAGATAAAGACGGCAAACTCACCTCCAATATCGTGCCCACTTTAGAGCTTGGCGACATGGTAACCGTGCCCGCCTCCGATGTCTCTTACATCGTTACGGAGTACGGCATGGTAAACCTTAAAGGCAAGAGTATCTGGCAGCGCGCCAAAGCCCTTATCTCTATCGCCCACCCCTCCTTTAGAGACGAGTTAACGCAAGCCGCCATCAAAGCCGGTTTCATAACTAAAGGGACGATAGGGCTGGGGTGGTGATTCATTTCAAGTAGCTTGCGATTGTCCAAAAAAGAACCGCTATCCGCCCTGGCTCTTCACTACCGCTTGCGTCACCGCGTACAGCTCTTCCGGATGGTCGGAACCGATGAGGTATTTCTTCCCCTTCGTTGTTGTAAGCTTCACACCTCTTGAGCCGCGTAAATAATAAGCCGACATTTCCCTGTTCCTGCGTATCCCGTAACCCCCGAAATCTCTCGGCGGTGAGAATTCCACAAGTTCTATATTGGAAATGTCCGCTGTCTTCAATAGCAGCACCTTAAACCCGGGAAGCCCGAAGCGAACTGTAATTTCTTGCTGCGTGACTGATGTCCGTAATCCCCCTTTTTGAATGACAAGAAGTATAGCCACTACAACCATTATCAGGGAAGTCCATGATGAGCCAAACCATGCGAAACCTGCGCTAATTAGCATTATTAAAGGCAGAATAACAGATATCAGGGAAACCCAGAACGGATTTTGAGATTCCCAGTATATGAAAGACGCTGTATTTTTTATTCGCTGCTCAAGCTCTTTTTCCAGGGCGGCGGTATTACTGAAGGCGATTTTATTCGGATTGAAACAAAATGGCCGCAGGCTCTCCACTATTACCCCGAGTATGATCAACCCCCCGGTGGTGATGGACAAAACAAGCCACGGAAAGTTGAATGAACTGGAGTCGTACTTGAGGTAATCTATATAACCTATATAAACGCCTCCTAAAAACCCGATTGACAGTTCATCTAAGAAAGAAAACCAGTTAAATGACTTCTTTTTTTCGTACCTGGCGTGGACTTCATCAATGATGGCGGAAATAACGATGAATAATAGTGATAAACCGAATACTAATCCGACAACTAGGTAAGGAGAGCCGAAATCGTTAGGGACACCGTGAAAATCGAAATGAATTGCCGCCCTCGATGGTAAAGTGCCGGCCATAATCGTATAAACGATTAAGAATATTAGCATGGCGATAGCGGGAATATGTGTCCATATCGGGTGCGATAATCTATTTTTCACGATAATATCCCCCTGAATATTGTTTTATACGGTCTTCAAGTGTTCCATTTGCAGGTTAACTATCTTTTTTATCTCTTCCGGAGAAAGCCCCATTAACAGGGCATCGGTAATCAGTTCTTCAAATCGAGCCGCAATATCAGCTTGAACACCTGGTGTATTTCTCGGCTGCTGTAATCGGGCGATGGTGGCCCTCCTCCCCAATCGCAGGTTAATTATCTCCTGATCGCGTAGCTTGAGGTAAGCGCTGCGGACGGTATGCATATTGATGCCTAGACTATCCGCCAGCTCTCTAACTGACGGCAGTTCATCTCCCGGCTTGAGGACACCTTTTCGCATTTGCTCTTTAATTTGATTAATGATTTGAAGGTATAGCGGTCTTGTATCGCGCTCATCAATAGAAAGCCACATAATCTCCGTCCCAACTGTTATATAAGTATTATAACAGTTATAACAGTATTTGTCAAGATGTATTTTCCCTATCATCTAGCTTGACAATAAACACCTAAAAATGCTATCTTTAGGTACGGGCTTCAAGCTAAAAACCAATTCCTCGGTCCGTCTTGACAGACGGTTATTTTTTTAGTGGAGCTTGAAAAGGATAGAAAAATGAAAAGTGACGCTGTCAAAAAAGGAGTGGAAAGGGCGCCGCACCGCTCGCTGCTTTACGCGCTGGGCTGCACCCGCGAGGAGATTGATAAGCCGTTCATCGGCATCGTCAACAGCTTTACGGATGTCGTTCCCGGCCATATGCACTTAAATGATATAACTGAAGCGGTGAAGGAAGGCGTGCGCGCCGCCGGTGGCGTGCCTTTCGAGTTTAATACCATAGCTGTCTGCGACGGCATTGCCATGAACCATGCCGGTATGAAATACAGCCTGCCGAGTCGGGAGCTTATTGCGGACTCCGTGGAAATCATGGCGGAAGCTCATGCCTTCGATGCGCTGGTGTTCATCCCCAACTGCGATAAAATTATCCCCGGTATGCTCATGGCGGCTTTAAGGCTGAATGTTCCCGCTATCTTCGTCAGCGGTGGTCCTATGCTGGCAGGTAACCTGGACGGCAAGAAGGTCGACCTTAGTAATATGTTCGAGGCGGTAGGTAATGTAGCTGCGGGCACGATGACCGAGGCGGAACTGACTCGACTGGAACAGGCGGCATGTCCCGGCTGCGGCAGCTGCTCCGGCATGTTCACCGCCAACACCATGAACTGCCTGACCGAGGTCCTGGGCATGGGTCTACCCGGCAACGGCACCATTCCCGCCGTCGATGCGCGCCGTCGCGCTTTAGCCCGGCAAGCCGGTGAGAAGGTGATGAAGCTGCTCGCTCAAGATATCCGTCCTGAAAGTATCATTAATAGCGATGCTATCTTTAACGCTTTTACCGTCGATATGGCTTTAGGCGGCAGCACCAATTCGGTGCTGCACCTCATGGCTATCGCCAATGAAGCGGGCATCGACTTTAGACTGTCGACGGTTAATGAAATCAGCCGGCGTACCCCGTATCTCTGTAGTCTGCGCCCCATCGGTCCCCACCATATCGAGGACCTGGATCAAGCCGGCGGTATTCCGGCGGTGATGGGCGAGCTGAAAAGTCTGCTGAAACTGAAGTCGAAGACCGTTACCGGCAAGACCGTTGGCGAAAATATCGCCGGTGTTAAAAATCTTAACACCGAGGTGATTCGGTCTGTGAAAACCGCTCATACGGCTACCGGCGGGCTGGTTCTGCTCTTTGGTAACCTCGCTCCGGAAGGCGCGGTGGTGAAGAAAGCAGCTGTTGCTCCGGAGATGCTGGTTCATCGCGGCCCCGCCCGTGTTTTCGATTCCGAGGAAGAGGCTACTAAAGCGATTATGAGCAAGAAAATAAAACCCGGCGATGTGCTGGTTATCCGCTATGAAGGTCCCAAAGGGGGTCCCGGCATGCGGGAAATGCTCACGCCTACCTCTCTTATTACCGGCATCGGGATGGAAAAGGATGTTGCCCTGATTACGGACGGTCGTTTTTCCGGGGCTACCCGCGGCGCGTCTATCGGCCATGTTTCGCCGGAAGCGGCGTCCCGCGGACCTATCGCTGCCGTAAAAGAAGGGGATATGATAAACATTAATATACCGGAATATAAACTTGATGTAGAATTAACCGACAAGGAAATATCCGACCGCCTTGGTAAGCTTCCGGCATTTCAACCGAGGATAAAGACCGGTTATCTGGCTCGTTATATCGAGAAAGTGTCTTCGGCAAGCACCGGGGCGGTTTTTCATCAATAGGAGGGGGCTTTTATGAAAAAAACTGGTGCCCAGATTGTATGTGAAAGTTTAATCGCCGAGGGTGTCGACGTTATGTTCGGCTTCCCGGGTGGCGTTTTATTGCCGTTTTACGATACCCTGCCGCAGTATCCTCAAATCCGGCATATACTAGTGCGGCACGAGCAGGGCGCTGCTCATGCCGCTGATGGCTATGCCAGGGCTACCGGCAAGGTGGGCGTTTGCATGGCAACCTCCGGTCCCGGCGCGACCAATCTGGTGACCGGTATCGCTAATGCTTATCTGGACTCCGTGCCGATGATTGCCCTGACGGGGCAGGTCGCCCGACCTTTCATTGGCAAGGATGCCTTCCAGGAAATCGATATTTCCGGTATAACGTTGCCCATTACCAAGCACAGCTATGTGGCGATGGATACCGGCTCGCTGGCGCAGATATTCAAAGAGGCTTTTTATATCGCTAGGTCTGGCCGCCCCGGCCCGGTGCTTATCGACCTTCCCAAGGATGTGATGACGGACCAGGCGGAATTTATCCGGCCGGATAAAGTGGACCTGCCGGGTTACAAGATACCCACGCACGGGCATCCTACCCAGCTCAAGAGCGCGTCAAAATTAATCAATGAAGCCAAACAGCCGCTTATCATTGCTGGCAGGGGCGTCATTATCTCCGGTGCGAGTGCCCCGCTTAAAGAATTCGCTGAAAAAGCGCAGATACCGGTTATCACCACGCTGCTGGGTATTGGCTGCTTCCCGGAAGACCATGTTTTAAGCTATGGCATGGCAGGGATGCACGGCACCGGCTACGCTAATAAAGCCCTTGAAAATTGCGACCTGCTTATCGCTGTGGGAATGCGTTTTGACGACCGCGTGACCGGTAATGTTGATGCCTTCGTCCCTAACGCCAAGATTATTCATATTGACATGGACCCGGCGGAAATCGGCAAAAACGTGCGTGTCGATGTCCCCATCGTCGGAGATGTCGGCGCGGTACTTCATGCTATAGAAAAAATGATTGAAAGCAGCCGCCATATCGATTGGATTCAGCAGCTGGATGAATGGCGGAAGCAGCACCCCTTGCTGGATATACATGATAGTGCAGGACTCCTGCCGCAGCACATCATCCATGAGCTTTATGAAGCCACGCGCGGTGATGCCATCGTTGTCACCGGCGTAGGGCAGCACCAGATGTGGACGGCGCAGCATTATATTTTCCATGAGCCTAATACGTTCATCTCCTCCGGTGGTTTGGGTACGATGGGATTCGGTCTGCCGGCTGCCATGGGCGCTAAAGTCGGCCGTCCTGATAAGATGGTCTGGCTGATTGACGGTGACGGCAGTCTCCAGATGACTATCCAGGAGCTGGCTACTCTCGTTCAGGACAATATTGCGGTGAAAATCGCTGTGATGAATAATGGCTTTCTGGGCATGGTCAGGCAGTGGCAGGACCTCTTTTACGCTAAAAACTATGTCGCAACCCCGCTTTCCTGCCCCGATTTTGTCAAGGTCGCCGAGGCTTATTGCATTGCCGGTTTAAAGGTCACCAAACGCGAAGAAATTCGACCAGCCATAAAAAAGGCGATGGAACATGACGGACCGTTTTTGCTGAACTTCATGGTGGAGCCGGAGGAAAACGTTTACCCCATGGTGCCACCGGGAGCCGCCAATATTGAGTTTATGGAACGGCCGAAGAAAGAGGTGTCTGCATGGCAACGACGAAGCACACCCTAGTCGCTATTGTCAACGATAGGCCCGGTGTCCTTAATCGTGTGGTAAGTCTTTTCCGCCGCCGCGGCTTCAATATAGATAGTATTGCCGTTGGACATAGTGAAGTGCCTCATTTGTCCCGGGTGACTATCATCGTCAACGGCACCACTGCCACGGTAGAGCAGGTCCGGAAACAGCTCGATAAACTCATCGATGTCGTGAAGATATTCGATATCACCGGTGATAAACTCACCGGCCGCGAGCTGGCGCTCGTGAAAGTGAAAGCCAATTCCGCCACCCGCAGCGAGATTATTGAAATAGCCGATATTTTCCGTGCCAATATCGTCGATGTAGCCTCCGATTCTCTAACTATAGAAATTACCGGCGACGAAGATAAAATAGAATCGATGCTTAAACTGCTGCAGGGTTTCGGCATTAGGGAAATTGCGCGTACCGGTCGTGTGGCTATGGTCAGGGGTAATCTTGGCGTTATGCGTAAGAAAGAGAAACCCGCCCGTACTCGCGCCAAGAAACCGGTAACCAAAGAATAAGAGCAAAGGATTATCATAATGGCGAAGCCAGCATCAAAAGCAAAGCTTGTAAGTGAAATCCAGACCCGGCACAAGCGGCTGGAAGAAAAAATCGCCGGCATACCTCGGGACGTTGCTCTTAAACCCAAGACAGTTGGAGCGTGGTCGGTAAAAGATACCGTTGTCCACATTACCGCCTGGGAAAAAACCTTTTTAACGTGGTATAACGATGGTCTTGCCGGGAAGAAAGTTGATATGCCGGACTGGCGTATAAAGGGAACGCTGGGAGCCATCAATCGAAAAATCTTTGAGGAAAACCTTTCCCGCGACCTGAAAGATATCCTGGCCGATTTCACCGTGACTTTCCAGCAAATCTTATCCACCGTTGCATCCATCCAGGAAGAAAATATATTCGCCCGTGGCAAATTTGATTGGACGGGCAGAAGAACGTTACTTGATTATATCTGGGCGAATACTGCCGGCCATTATGCCGAACACCTTGCCGCTATTGAAAGAATGAAAAAATAGGCCGCGAATAAGGTTCCTCTTTTCCCCTTGATACTTAACAGTTCCTTGCTACTTGTCAGTTGATACTTGTTACTTCCCCTTTTCACTTCAGTCCTGTCAATTCTTGATGTACCTTTTTTAGCCAGTCGGAGATTTCAATATGCTGGGGACAGGCTTCGGAACACTTACCGCATTCGATACAATGCGTGGCATTTTGTTCCTGTGTGACGCCCCAGAACCCGCCTCCATAGAGCATTTTTGTCATGGGGGTGGCGCCGTACATCTTCATCTCGTTATAGATACGGAAGATAACGGGAATTTCCACGCTGTTCTCACAAGGCATACAGTAGCGGCAGCCGGTGCAGGGGACCGGTTGCAAATCCTTGTAGGCCTGACGGGCTTGTTCGACCGTAACCAGTTCTCGCTTGTTAAGCCGGCTGTTTCCTGAACGTTCTGCAATCGCTACGTTTTCTATCACCTGCTCCATGGTACTCATACCGCTAAGTATCATTGAGACTTCTTGATAGCTCCATATCCAGCGCAGCGCCCACTCTACAGGAGTACGCTGCACCCTGGCGTTTTCCCAGACCTTGGCCACTGGTTCCGGCTGTTTCTGGGCAAGCTGACCGCCCCGTAACGGCTCCATGATAAAAACCCCCAGGTTTTTCCCGGCCGCATACTCGATGCCGCGGCGCCCGGCCTGATAGTCTACGTCCATATAATTGAAGTGTACCTGGCAGAAAGCCCAGTTATCATAAGCGTCGACGATACTTTTGAAGTATTCCAGTTCATCGTGAAAAGAAAATCCGAGATAATCCACCCGGCCATCCGTAACTTTACTCTCGAGCCATGGTATGATACCCATATCCCGCAGTTCATCCCACATCGGCCGATGCAGTCCGTGCAGGAGGTAGAAATCTATCTTATCGGTCTGTAAACGCTCAAGTTGTCTTTCAAATGCTCCATCGAAATCCGCTCTGGATTTCACTTCCCTGGCGGGAAATTTGGTCGCCAGCTTTATCTTTTCACGGTAACCGTCCTTGAGGGCTTGCGCTACCGCTTGTTCAGCATAGCCGTTGTGATAGAAATAAGCGGTATCGAGGTAATTAACGCCGTGGTTGATGGCGTATCGTATCATCTGCGTTGCCGCGGGAATATCAACCTTGGCTTGGTTTCCATTGATTATCGGTAAACGCATAGCCCCAAAACCAAGAGAGGATGGCTTCCAGTCGATTTTGGGAATTTTCCTGTACTGCATTTGTCTCCTTATCGGGTTAGCTATCCGGGATGCCCCTTACATTTTCGATTCAGGGGTATTTTATTCAAAATTATATGCAGGTAGGTAAACCAAATGCAAATAGTACCTTACAGCTACGGTATAGACAAAATCGTTAAAATCATATATAATGGATTATTAACCATGTCGTACGATAATTGTTCTTGCTTTAAGAGAATATGCCTCATCCTTATTAGCCCCTCTCTGATTTGAGGAGAGGGGAATAAACGGTTGCGTCTCAAAATATTCTCTTGAGGAGGAACACTTTAATGGACAGGGTTATTATTTTTGATACCACATTGAGGGATGGGGAGCAGGCGGCTGGCGGTTCTCTCAATGTTCAGGAAAAGCTGGAAATTGCCCGGCAACTGGAAAAACTGGGCGTTGACGTTATAGAAGCAGGTTTCCCGGTCACTTCCCCTGGCGATTTTGAAGCTGTCAGGCTTATCTCCGAGTCGATTCGCACGCCTTCTATATGCGTCTTGACCCACGCTAATCTCAAGGCTGTTGACGATAGCTGGGATGCTGTTAAAAGCGCGTCGAATCCGCGTATCCACATTGTCCTGTCGTCTTCTGATATCCACCTGTTTTATCAACTGCGTAAAAGCCGCGAGCAGATTCTCCAGATGTCCTGCGATACGATAAAGCACGCCCGCAAATACACTGATAATATTGAATTCTCGGCAATGGACGCCTCCCGCACCGAGCCGTCTTTTATCCATCAGCTGCTAAAGGCTGTTATCGATGCCGGCGCCTCCACCGTTAATGTCCCTGATACGGTCGGCTATGCTATGCCCGTACAGTTCGGCGAGCTTATCGATGGCGTCTTTAAAAACGTACCGAATATAGACCGCGCTGTCGTTAGCGTTCACTGCCATAACGACCTCGGACTGGCGGTTGCCAACAGCCTGGCAGCTATCAAGAGGGGCGCCCGGCAGGTGGAGTGTACGGTCAACGGCATCGGCGAGAGGGCTGGTAACGCCGCCCTGGAAGAAATCGTCATGGCTATCAAGACCCGCACCGATTTCTTTAACCTGACGACGAATGTGGAAACGAAGCAGATTTACCGGACGAGCCGTCTTGTCAGCGACCTCACCGGATTTCCCGTGCAGCCGAACAAGGCTATTGTTGGCGGCAACGCTTTTCGCCATTCGTCCGGTTTACATGTTGACGGTATGATTAAAAAGTCGTCCACTTATGAGATAATGGACCCCCGTTCCGTCGGCATTCCGTCGAGCAGCCTGGTGCTGGGCAAGACCAGTGGACGTCATGCCTTTAAAGAACGGCTTTCCGAGCTTGGCTACACGTTGAATGAGCATGACCTGAATAAAGCTTTCGCTTCCTTTAAAGAGCTGGCGGATAAGAAAAAGGACATTACCGACCGCGATATCGAGTCGCTGGTGGCTGAAGAGCAGCGTACGGTGTCTGAGGAGTATCACCTTGACCGCGTTCAGGTGACCTCCGGCGACCAGGGGCTCCCGGTGGCGGCTGTCAGGCTCATCGGGCCGGCAGGCAAGACTATCATAGAAGGCGCTTCCCTCGGCACCGGTCCTGTCGATGCCGTTTACAAGGCTATCAACCTGTGCGTCAAGGTGCCCAATACCCTTACCGAGTTTTCGGTAAAATCTATTACCGAAGGCATCGACGCTATCGGCGAGGTGTTGATAAGAATAGAGAGTGATGGTATAACTTATACCGGTCGTGGCGCTGATACGGATATTATCGTCTCCAGCGCTAAGGCTTATATCAATGCTCTTAATCGCCTGCTATCGGCTAAGAAAAAACAAGACGAGAAAAATGTATAATCATATAGATACTGTACGTTAGGAGAAATACCGTGAACCTGGCTGAAAAAATACTGGCAGCGCATACCGATAAAGATGAGGTCGTCCCAGGTGAATTTATCAATGCCCGGGTGGATATGATTGTCTCTAATGACATCACGGCGCCCATCGCTATCAATGAATTCCGCCGTCTTGGAGTGGCTAAGGTCTTTGACCCTTTAAAAATTGTCATGGTTGCCGACCATTTTGTGCCCAATAAAGATATACTCTCGGCGGAGCAGGTCAAGCAGATGCGTGAATTCTGCCTGGAACAGGAAATAAAGTTTTATGATGTCGGTGAAATGGGCATCGAACATGTCCTGCTGCCGGAGCAGGGCCTGGTGCTGCCCGGCGATGTCATCATCGGGGCGGATTCTCATACCT
>MGMT01000054.1 GCA_001796525.1 Chloroflexi bacterium RBG_13_51_52
GGGCAATTGGACGGTTTCGCTGCCTTAGAACGCTGTCAGGATGCGTATGCAGCGGTGGAAGAAAGGCTCAAGAGCTTCTGCCGGGTGGTAGAAGACTTAGATGAAAATGTAGTAGAGTGTGAAGCGAAGCGCTGCCTGCAATGCGATTTGCGACTTAATATTACCCAGATTAAATTCTGGGGGAACTATTAAATAACAGGAACAAGGTAAATGGAAAAAGAGTTCAGGGTTTCCGCCGGAGCCATCGTTATACACGAAGGGAAAGTGCTGCTTGTAAGATATATGGACAGCCTCGGGAAAAGTTACCTCGTTGGACCGGGCGGCGGAGTATTTATTAACGAGAGCACGAACCAGGCGGCAATAAGAGAAGTAAAGGAAGAGACCAATCTTGATGTCAGCGTCGGAAAAGTTATTTTCATAGAAGATTTACTCTCCAAACAACATCAAATAACCAAAATCTGGTTTCTTTGCAATCTGAAGGGCGGACAATTGATAAAAACTCAAAATGCCATAGAAGAAGGCATTATCGAGGTCGGCTGGTACCGGAGAGAACAGTTGAACAATGAAATTGTTTATCCCACTGTACTTATGAGCCATAACTGGGATGATTTTTACCGGGATAACTGGCAAACGATTTACCACGAATTACAGGAAGTCGATTTTGACCTACCGAGGAGGGAAAAATGAATCAGGTTACGGCGCAGACCGATGTTGTCGTTATAGGCTCGGGCGCGGCGGGGCTTACCGCGGCATTGACCGCGGCGGAAGGCGGTGCCAAAGTAACCGTTTTTGAAAAGCAGCGTTCTCTGGGGGGCACTTCTAACTTTTTCGAGGGTATTTTTGCCGTGGAAAGCGATATGCAGCGGGAAAGATACATTACTTACAGCACGGACGAGGCTTTTAAAAATATCATGGAATACAGCCACTGGCTGGCAAACCCGCGCCTGGTCAGGGCTATCGTGAACGAGTCGGGCCTCACCATTGCCTGGCTCCAGAAACAGGGGGTCGTTTTTACCGACGCGACGATTAATATGCCTGATTCTCCAAGGACGTACCACGTGGTAAAGGGGAAGGGGGAAGCGGTCATCAAAGCACTCACTACTAAAGCTAAAGAAAAAGGCGTGGATATCAGGCTGGCTGCCCCGGTCAAGAGAATCGCTAAACAGGGCGAAAGCATCAGGGGTGTTATTGCGGAAGTTGACGGAGAAGAAATACAGGTTGGTGCCAAAGCGGTTATCATCGCCAGCGGTGGATACGCCAACAACAAAGAATGGATAAAAAAATACACGGGATTCGACCTGGATATCAACCTCATGCCCATCGGCAACGTTGACAAGACGGGAGACGGCATACGCATGGCGTGGGAATTAGGAGCGGCGGAGGAGGGGAAAAGCCTTTTAGAGCTTTACCGGGTCGGCCCGATGGGACCGGAGTTTGCTATGGGTAGTCAAATCGAGTATGCGGTCGTCCAGCCCGACCTCTGGGTTAATCCCAAGGGCGAACGCTTCTGCGATGAGACGGTATGTTTTTATGACGCTACAGTGGGGAACGCCAATGCCAGATATAAAGAGGGCTACACCTATAGCATCTTTAATGATTCCGTAGTGCAGCGGATGCAGGAGCGGGGCATCGATAAAAATGTGGTGATAGGCATTCCCCCGGGCAGCAAGCCCGTGGACTTTTACCGGGAGATGAAAGCCGCTCTGGAACGCGGTACGTCGGAAATATTCGAGGCCGACTCTGTAGAGGAACTCGCTACGAAAATGGGCGTAGACCCGGCGGTGCTAAAGTCGACCGTCGATGAATATAACACCTACTGTGAAAAACACCATGACGACCTCTTTGCTAAAGATGCAAAATACCTCTGGCCGATAAAAACGCCGAAGTTTTACGCTGTTAAAGCCCGGACCGTCTTCCTGGGGACAATGGGAGGCATTAAAATCAACGAGAAAGCCCAGGTAGTAGATAAAAAGGACCTGGTTATACCCGGACTTTACGCGGCGGGTTTTGACGCGGGAGGGATGTACGGGGACAGCTATGCTATCAGGTATTCTTCCGGGCTGTCTTCGGCCTTCGCTTTGAGTTCGGGCCGCATTGCCGGGAAAAACGCTTTAAAGTTCCTGGGGAAATAAACGGGCGACTAACGCTCGGTGCCTTCCAGCGGGGCAATGGGCAGTCCCCCGCCGGCACAAATAGCCTCCCCGGTAACGTAGGACGAGAGGTCGGAGGCTAAAAACAGCGCCACCCCGGCTATTTCCTCCGGCGTGCCCATTCTCCGCATCGGCACTTTGTTATCCAGCATTTTGAAAAAAGCCTTGCCTTCTTCCTCTGACATCCCTTTAAGTATCTCATTGAAAAATTCCGAACGTATCGGGCCCGGCAAAATGGCGTTTACGGTGATATTCAGGTGTGCCAGCTCCAGGGCGAGGTTAATCGTCAGGCCGAGGACCCCGCCTTTAGCCGAATGGTAATGCACGATGGGTGCGGGCGGATGGATGGCGCCCATTGAAGATACATTTATAATCTTGCCGTACTTGTTTTTTTTCATATGGGGCACAACCGCCCGGCAGCAGAAAAACTGGCCTTTCAGATTGATATCGACAATCCTGTTCCAGTCATCATCGGTTGTATTCTCAATTGTTCCCCCTTTGGCTGAAGCAATGCCCCCGGCATTATTTACCAGGATATCAACTTTACCGAATTCTTTGACCGTCCGCGCCACCATATCGTTCACTTCGGCGCTTTTTGAGACGTCAGCCCCGATTGCCAGTGACTTGCGGCCCAGGGCCTTGACCTCACCCGCAACTTTTTGCGCGCCTTCTATATGCAGGGCATTGACGACAACATCGCAACCCTCCCGGGCAAATTTAAGGGCAATACCCCTCCCGATTCCCTTGGCGCCTCCGGTAACGATAGCAACCCTATCTTTAAGCAACATTTCAATCCTCCTGGTATTCTCTCTGGTGATTATGCTATAGTATGGGATATTTTTCAATCAGACTGATAGTATAACTAGTCAACAATATACTTATTTGACAATATTGTATCGGTTTTAATATTATATAATATCTATCAAGCGGTCAAGTGGTTGTTTCCATGAAATTTTGACAGATAATAAAAGATAAATATACTATTAGCCAAAGATAGATAATTAATATTTAAAGGAGATTTTGCGCGCTATGAACAGCCTTAAAGGAAAAGTAGCCATGGTTACCGGAGCTGCCAGCAAGAGAGGCATGGGTCATGCCATCGCCCTGCGGCTGGCTAAAGAGGGGGCTGATGTCATCGTCACCGATAAGTTCGCCGCGCCAAAGAGCATGTTCCCCGGTGATGAGAACTGGGGCGGATTGAATGAGATTGTGAAAGAAATTGAGACTGCGGGCGGGAAAGCCCTGGCTTTGACGGTGGATATCAACGTCAGTAAAGAGGTAGACGCCGCCATGGACAAAGCCCTGAAGAAATTCGGGAAGATAGACATACTGGTGCATGCGGCCGCCATCCGCGGTCCGGTGGGAGTGCCGGTCGTCGACCTATCGGAAAAGGACATCAGGGCGATTATCGACGTGGACCTGGTGGGCTCTTTCCTTATCTGCAAAGCGGCGGCTAAAGACATGGTGAGGCGGGGAAAAGGGGGGAAAATCGTCATATTCTGCTCGCTGGCGGGAACGCACGGCGTGCCGGGCAGCGCGGCGTATTCCGCCGCTAAATACGGCACCATCGGATTGACCAAGAGCCTGGCGCTGGAGCTGGCGAAATACCAGATAAACGTCAACGGCATTAACCCGGGCATGATAGTGACGAACTTAAGAGACGAGTCTTTCCAGAAGATGGCGGAAGCGGATGGCACCACCTGGGAAGAAGCCCGCAAGAAAGACCAGGGGGCTTTAGCCAATCACATACCGTGGGGTCGGCTTGGGACGCCGGAAGAAGCGGCCGACCTGGCTTATTTCCTCGTCTCCGATTTATCAAACTATATTACGGGTGAGGTCATTGCACTGGGTGGTGGGGTAACATAAAGGGAAAGGGAGACATATAAATATATGGCTGCAATAACCGAATTTACTAAAAGTTTTACTACCACCTGTTTTGAAGATATCCCTGCCCCTGCCGTGGAAGCAGTCAAGAAGGAAGTGCTGGACAGCCTGGCGGCCGCGCTGGGCGGCTCTTCAAAGGCGGGAGTGGGAGAGCTGGTAGATATGATGAAGGAGTGGGGAGGAAGTCGGCAAAGTACGGTTATCGCTTACGGCTTTAAATGCCCCGCCCCCAACGCGGCACAGGTCAACGGCACGATGATACACGCTCTGGACTATGACGACGGGCATCAGACGGCGCTGGTGCACATCGGGTGTGTTACGGTGTCGACGGCTTTGGCGATGGCGGAGCGGATGGGGAAGTTAAGCGGCAGGGAATTAATCACGGCGATAGCGCTGGGGGGCGATTTTATGTCCCGTCTCGGATTGGCGAGTAAGCCGGGCAGTAGTGCGCTGGCTTCCGGCTGGCACCCGACTACATTATTTGGATTTCTGGGCAGCGCCGCCATCGCCGGCAGGATAATGGGACTCGATGAAGAAAAGATGATAAATGCGCTGGGTCTGGCTTACCACCAGTGCGGCGGCGCTGGCTCGGGTGTTGGCGACGGGGCTTTAGCGAAAAGGATGGGGCCGGGTCTGGCAGCTAAGGCGGGGATTACCGCCGCTTTCATGGCGGAAAGGGGCATTACCGGCGAGCGCGACCCCCTCGAGGGGAGGACGGGACTCTTCAAGACCTACATGGGCGGGGACTATGACCCTGGGATATTGACGGCGGATTTAGGCAGGAGGTTCGAAGTTATCAATATCGGGGATAAGCCGTATCCCTGCTGCGGGCTGACCCATGCCTGTATCGATGCAGCGCTGGCTTTAGTAACCAGGAACGAGATAGCTTTAGACGAAATAAAGAATATCACAGTATACGGCGGGGACACGGTTTACGGACTCTCTCAACCGCCGGAAATAAAGAAAGCCCCGCGGACGATTATCGATGCGCAGTTCAGCGTCCCCTGGGTGGTGGCGACGGCACTCGTAAAAGGCAAGGTGACCGTGGACGATTTCACAGACGAAGCTTTAAAGAGAACCGAGATATTAAAGATGGCGCAGAAAATCAATACCAGGCTGGAAAAAAAGATGAACCGGCACGGTGTGGGTCCGGGTGGGGTAACGATAACCATGCGCGACGGCAAAGAGTACACCGAGGAGGTGGAAAACTGCCTCGGCAGCGTGGAGAGGCCGATGACTCTGGAAGATGTGACGAAGAAATTCCGGGAGTGCGCGCCCTGCTCCATCAAGCCGTTGAGTAAAGATAAAGTGGAAAAAGTAATCGATATGATGGGGAGGCTGGAGAAACTGGACGACGCCACAGAAATAATCAGGCTGCTGGGATAAGGATCAGTTAAAGGGGAGGGCAGGTAAATGACGGCAAAAAAGAACGGTAATATAGAAATAAAAGAAATCATGTATTTTGAAAAACCCGGCATGAAAAACATCGACCCCATGATAGAGTTCGTCACCGGGAAGATAAAAACCCTCAATATAAAACACGTTATGATAGCCTGGTCCAGCGGCTATACCCTGAAAAAATTCCTCGAAGCGACGAAAAACCTCAAAACGAAGTTAAATATAGCGGTGGTGACCAATCCCAGGGGAGGGACAATCGGCAACAGGAAGGTATCGATAGACGATGCCACGCGTAAAGAACTGGAGAAAAAAGGCATCAAAGTGTGCTATCTCAACGATGATTTTCACCTCGGTGAACCGATGTCGCCGTCCCCGCAGCAAAAGCGCATGAGGGACATGCTGCTGCCGTGGGTCCCCGCGCATATCGACCCGCTAAGCATGGACGCCGGCATGGACTTGTCGCTTCTATTGATATTAAGTCAAGGCTTCCGTGTCTGTGTAGGGTGCCTGGTGCTGGCGGTGAACCACGGGCTTATCCCCGAGGGCGAGTGGGTGCTTTGCCTGGCGGGGAAAGCCACGGCACTCGTCCTACAGGCGGGTAAAACACCACGAACCTGCTATGTCAAAGAAATCCTCGGCTTCGAGCGTAACTCCGATTGGCTGCAGATGCCCAGGGCAGGTTTCAAGAAAAT
>MGMT01000055.1 GCA_001796525.1 Chloroflexi bacterium RBG_13_51_52
ACGAAGGAAGCTGCTCCATCGAGGACGACATGCAGCCTATCCGTGAAAAGATGCTGGATGCTGATGTTATCATAATTGCCTCGCCGGTATACTACGGGTCGGCGACGGCGCTGGTCAAAGGGCTGCTGGAGAGGGTGGGGTTCATGTCACGCGGGAAATTTGCCGGCAAGGTGGGCGGGCCGCTGGTGGTGGCGCGGCGGGCGGGGCAGAACTTTACGTTTGCCGAGCTGCTTTTCTGGTTCCACATCAACCAGATTATCAATCCCGGCTCGATATACTGGAATGTGGCTATCGGGAGGGGAAAAGGGGAGGTGGCCCAGGACGAGGAGGGGTTGAGGATTGTGTGGGAGTTCGGGAAGAACTGCGCCAAGGTGGTAAAAAAACTGCGGGGATAAAAAAAGCTATGGTAAAGCCCCCAAACCCCAAAGATTTTTTATTTTAACGCTTCTGGCGGGGGTTTAAATATGATTCGACAAGCTCACCATGAGCGGTGGGATTGGTAAAAATAAATATATCAGGCTATAATAAAGCGTTTTATTCTTACGGAGGAAAAGCCATTGGCGGGTGAATCGGTAATTACAGAAGAATTGAACAGCCTGCTCAACGTGGAATTGGGGCCGGAGGTCTACGAGATAGAGAAGGGCATGCTGAAGAAGTTCGCCGAGGCTATCGAAGACCCCAATCCAAGGTGGCTGAAGGAAGCCCCGCCCACTTTCCCCGCCGCCCTGGTGCCCAAAGCGCTGCTGAATAAGCTTTTCAACATAGATATACCTCTAAAGCGTCTCCTCAACGGAACGAGCGACCTCGAGTATTTACAACCCATCAAAGCGGGTGACGTAATATCCATCACGGCAAAACTCACCCGACTGCGGCAGGTGGCGGGCGCGGAAGGCCCGACCCTTTTCATGTTCACGGAGATGACTTATACCAACCAGCGGGGCGAGGTGGCGGTTAAGGGGAAGAATACCTACATCAAATACTAGTGGAGAGACATGGCAGGACAGGTTTATTACGAAGATATCGAGGCGGGCAGCGAAATACCGGCGCTGGTCAAATACCCCACGACCATGCAGCTGGTAAAGTACGCCGGCGCCTCCGGGGACTATTACCAGATACACTACGATAAAGACTTCGCCATTGCTAACGGGCTGCCGGGGGTGATAGTGCACGGGTGGCTGACGCTTTCCTTTTTAGGGCAGATGGTGACCGACTGGCTCGGAGACCAGGGCGCGCTGGTGAAATTAAGCGGGAGCTACCGCGGCATGAATAAAGTCCACGAGGACATTATCTGCAACGGCAAGGTGGCTAAAAAATACATCGAGGAAGGCGGGAACTACGCCAGGGTAGAAATCTGGGCGGAGAACCCGCAGGGGGAAAAGACGGTTACCGGCGCGGCGGTGGTAACGCTGCCTTCGAGGGCTTAATAGCGCATATCCTCAATTGCGCAACCAGTTATTTTTTGTCAGAGCGAACTATTCCCGAAGTAAAGGCGTCGCAATCCCTATTTTCTATTACCCATTCTCCCTGTCATTCTGGCGTAGGCCAGAATCCATTTAAAATCCTCAACTGACTATTAGATTTATTATGGATTCCAGCCTTCGCTGGAATGACGATATATTGATTTCAGCATGGTCTCGCAATGACAGCAGGAGCTTACGCAATTACGCACTTGCGGATTTATTATCTTCTATAGCCTCCGCCAAGAGCTCGCTTAAGTCTAAAGCCTTTACGGTTTCCTCCGCCTCTTTAGCCTTAATAGCGTCATCGAACATGGTGAGGCAGTAAGGACAGGCGGTCGCCACGCACTTAACGTCGGCTTTAAGGATTTCTTCCATGCGGCGGTTGTTCACGCGCTTGTCCGGGTCCTCTTCCATCCACATATGGCCGCCCCCGCCCCCGCAACAAAAGCTATCAGTTTTACGGCGCGGCAGTTCAACGGTATTCGAATTTACGGCTTCGAGAATTTGACGGGGCTCATCGTAGATATCGTTATAGCGACCGAGGTAGCAGGAATCGTGATAAGCGGCTTTCAGGGAGGCGGGGTTTTTAATGTTGAGTCGGCCGTTTTTCAGAAGTTCCGCAAGGAACTGGGTATGGTGCACGACCTCATAATTGCCGCCGAACTGCGGGTACTCGTATTTAAGACTGTTGAAACAGTGGGGGCAGGAGGTCAGTATCTTTTTCACGTTGTGCCCCTTGAGAACCTCGATGTTCTGCCGGCAGATAGTCTGGAAAAGGTATTCGTCGCCCATACGCCGGGCGGGATCGCCGCAGCAAGCCTCTTCATCGCCGAGGATGGCGAATTTAACGTCGGCCGTCTGCAGGACTTTAGCGGTGGCTTGAGCCACTTTCATGTTGCGGTCGTCTAAAGCGGCGGAACAGCCCACCCAGTAAAGAATATCGAGATCTTGAGCATCGGAAACGGTGTCGATTGTCAGCCCTTCGCACCAGGTCGTCCGCGTGGCGGTGGTGCCGCGGTAAGGGTGGCCACGCGTGCCGAGGCTTTTGAGAGCTTCCTGGACGGCTTCGGGGAACTTGCTTTTTTCCATCGCCAGGTTGCGGCGCATGTCTACTATCTTATCGACGTGCTCGATGAAAACGGGGCAGGCCTGCATGCAGGCGCGGCAGGTGGTGCAGTCCCAGATAACCTCTTCGGTAATGACTTCGCCGAGCATTTCCTGCCGGGATTCCGCCGGCTTTACAGAGTCAAGACCGGGATAGACTTTATAGAGGTGCAGCTTGAGGTCCTGGATAACCTGCTTGGGGTTGAGGGCTTTGCCGCTAAAGTACGCCGGGCAGGCGTCCTGACAGCGGCCGCACCTGGTACAGGAATCGAGGTCGAGGAGCTGCTTCCAGGTAAAGTCCTCGATTTTACTCGCGCCGAATAACTCCGTTTTCTCGAAGTCGATGGGAGCCAACGCGCTGCGGGGACCCAGGTTTCTGAAAAAAACGTTGACCGTATCCCAGATGATGTGGTACAGCTTGGTGTTGAATAAAGACACGTAAACGATAGCGCCCAGGGAGAGTACAGTATGGAACCACCATAAACCTGCATGCCAACCCAGGTGGGCATCCAGACTCAAGTTGTAGAAGGCTTTGGCGAACACCCAGCCACCCGGCGACCATACCGCCCAGTCGGGAAACAAGTCGAATTCAGTGGCGGAAATACGCAGACCCTCGACCATGAAGCCGGTGATGATGATGACGAAGATTAACAGCAGGGTTACGAGGTCGTCCCACTTATTATCGAGTCGTTCCGGCTTCCAGATATAGCGCCGGACGAGGAGCATCAGCACGCCGATAATCGCCAGTATGCCGAAGCCGTCCGTAATCACCGAGTAAGCCAGGTAAAAATTGCCTTCCATGAAGTGGAAGAGGTAATGGCTGACTGCGTCTAAAAAAGCGCCGAGGAGGAAAATGATGGCGCCGGAGAAAACGAAGAAATGCGCCAGCCCCGCGTAAAGCTCGCGGAAACGGAGGTCTTTTTTATCCGCCCCGAAGAACTTGCGATGAAGTAAGCCATCGATGAAAGCGGTGCGGCAGAAAGCGCAGAAACGCTGATATAAATTATTAAACCGGTTGGCGGGCCGGCCGACGCGCCAGCGGCGGGGTATCCTGATAAGCGACCATACCAGGACCGCCACGGCGATAGCGGCTAAAGAATACATTATCCAGGCGTTCTGGATGTTCCAGAAAATCTCGCGGTTTGGCTCAATCATGATTTATTACCTCTTTCTCGCAACGATAGCTATCCAGTCGCCGCCTTCTTTATACGGCGTTCCGGAAAGGTTGTTCCAGGCGCGTATGAACTGGAAGCCGGCTTTTTCCAGTACAGACTTGATGGATTCCAAAGTATAATCGTGAAGCCAGGTGCGGTAGACACAAATATTATTTTCATCCAAAACGATGTACTGGTCGACTCGCACATTGTTGGCAGGGTAATGGAACTGCTGTTCAAGAACAAGGTGTCTGCCGGGGCGCCAGAAACCGCCGTCCGCAATGTGCCAGCGATTCTGTGGTGATTCTTGAGATTTTGGTTTGGGGGAGGTAATGTCAAAGATAAGTATCCCTCGCGGCTTCAGAGCCCGGTGAATTTTCATTAGAAGAGTGTCTCTATTGGCGTCGGAGAAAGTACCCAGTTCACCATGAGCCTGCAATACCGTATCAAACTCTCTGGAATAGTCGATATCGAAAAAGTTAATCAAACGGTATTCGATATCAAGTCCTTTATCTCTTGCCTGCGCGATTGCGCAATTTAACGACCCCTCGGAGATATCAACGCCGGTGACCTTCATGCCTTTAGCGGCAAGGCGGCTGGAATACAGTCCCGGCCCGCAGCCGAGGTCGAGGACTCGATAGCCTTTCTTTAATATACCCGAAGAAACGAGGTGCTCCACTTCTTTATCGATGGTTTCGGGGCGGCGACTGGCGGCGTCGTGCGCAGGGTTTAAATGCGCTTCCAGCATACCCTTTGAAATATGAGGGTCATCCCAGAAACGGGTTTCGCCCGACTCGAAGAGGGCGGGCTTAGCTGAATATTGGAGTAGTGTATTGATGATTTCATGATAATTGCCTTTCATGCTAAAACCGATTATATCATAAAAAACAGGGAATAGGCTTTGACTTCTTTGCCAATTGGAGATATTATAAAAATTCACGGCTGATGAGAACGGGGACGCAACTCCTCACTTGAGCGGATGCGTAATTGCGCAGGATGAAAAGATACGAGCTTATAGAACATACGGCGGACATGGGGCTGGCGGCTTACGGTAAAGATTTGGCCGGGGCTTTCGCCAACGCGGCTTACGGGATGTTTTCTATTATCGCCGAACTGGAAGAAGTGAAAGAAGTAGAGTCGCGGCGTATAGAAATAAACGAAGATGACGCGGAGAGCCTGTTATTCGAGTGGCTGAACAGCCTGCTCTATTACTTCGACGTGGAGACGATCATCTTTAAGAAATTCGATATAATGGAGTTCGGGGAGGGGCATTTGAAAGCGGACTGCTGCGGCGAAAAGTACGATGCCTCCCGCCACCACCTGAAAACGGGAATAAAGTCCGCCACCTATCACATGCTGGAGGTAGATAGGGCGAAAAACCGGGTGCAGGTGATTTTCGATGTGTAGGAGGTGCGGCAATGCCTAAATGGAGCGGCAAGCTGGAAAAGGTGGACGATTTCCGATGGCGTATTCCCAAAAGCTATAAGCCGGGCATGCGGGTGGACGGGCTTATCTACACTGACGAGGGGATGCTCCCGCATATTCTGGAGGAGCAAGCCCTGGAGCAGGTAGCCAACGTGGCTTTCCTGCCGGGTATCGTGGGGTATTCTTTAGCCATGCCGGACATCCACTGGGGCTACGGCTTCGCTATCGGGGGGGTGGCGGCGATGCGGGTCAGCGACGGCGTGGTATCGCCGGGCGGGGTGGGCTTCGATATCAACTGCGGCGTGCGCATCATGCGCACCAATCTCGTCAAAGAAGAGGTAACTCCTAAGATTAAAACGCTCATCGACGCCATATTTTACGCGGTGCCTTCCGGGCTGGGTTCTAAAGGCGCGATAAAACTGCGTTCGGGCGAAATCGACGAGGTATTGATAAAGGGGTCAAGGTGGGCAGTGGGAAAAGGATACGGCAACAAAGAGGACCTGGAGACAACCGAAGAAAACGGGGAAATGAAAGGCGCCGACCCCTCGCGCGTCAGCGGCAGGGCGAAAGAGCGCGGCACCCCGCAGCTGGGCACGCTGGGCTCCGGCAACCATTTCCTCGAAGTGGCGGTTGTCGATGAAATTTACGAGACTGAAATAGCGGAAGCCATGGGCATCGAGCGGGTGGGGCAGGTAATGCTTTACGTCCACTGCGGGTCGAGGGGACTGGGCCACCAGGTGGCGGACGACTATATTAAAGTAATGCTGCAGTCGATGCCGAAGTATGGCATACAGGTGCCGGACCGGCAGCTCGCCTGCGTGCCGGTAAAATCCCAGGAGGGGCAGGCTTACCTTGCCGCGATGCGCTGCGCCGCCAATTACGCCTGGGCGAACCGCCAGTGCATCACCCACTGGGTGCGGGAGGCTTTCTGCCGGGTGATGGGCATAAGCGAAAGGGACGCCGGACTGGAGCTTATCTATGATGTGACGCACAACATCGCCAAGATTGAAGACCACACAGTAAACGGGAAAATAGAAAAGCTCTGCGTGCACCGCAAAGGAGCGACCAGAGCCTTTCCGGCGGGACACCCGGATATACCGAAACAATATGCATCGGTGGGACAGCCGATACTGATTCCCGGGGACATGGGGCGGACGTCTTATATCCTGGCGGGGACAGAAAAAGCGATGCAGGAGACCTTCGGGTCTACCTGCCACGGGGCGGGACGCCTGCAGAGCAGGGCGGCGGCCAAGAGAGCAGCAAGCGGACGGGATGTGCTGGCGTCGCTGGAAGCGAAGGGCATCCAGATAAGGGCGGGCAGCCTGCCGGGACTTGCCGAGGAAGCGCCGGAAGCTTACAAGGACGTGGGGGACGTGGTGAGGGTTGCCCATGGTGCCGGCATCTCCAAGAAAGTTGCGCGCACTAGGCCGATAGCGGTGGTGAAGGGGTGATGGTTAACAAGTATGTAAAGGAGTATACCATGACATTTTTTTACGTTTAAAACCTTGTTCCCCCTTTTCTCCCCTTTTCAAAAATCGAAAGAATTATGAATAATAATATAGACCTTAATTACATTAATAATGCAATTGACGAGTTGATTAGCCTGCTGGGAATCAAAGAAGATGTACCAATGGATACAATACTTGAGCCTCTTTCTACTAAAAACATCAAGGGATGCGTAGAACAAATTGCCTATTATTTAGGGTTACCTGTTGTTATAAATATTTCTTATGTGCCAGGAGAATATCAGCGAAATAGTCATAATAGATTTTACAGCAGTGGTTTATCTACTACTGACCGTTCCGGAAGAGGCGTAGGAGGTATTATTGCTCAAGTCTCTATTCCAAGTTATCTTCCCTTATATGGCACACCAAAATTAAAAGGTTTTCCCATCAATGTAAAAATCAGTGATAACTGCTTAGAAAATATTGAAGCATTTATAGCTATTATGGCACACGAACTTTCCCACATTGTCTTGCACTCGTTGTTATATAAAGAAAAGGACAATGAAATTTACACCGACCTCACAGCCATGATATTGGGATTTTCTTTGGTTATTCTTGGTGGTCGTAAGAACCAAAAATTTAAAAACGTGCAAACAAAATATCATGGATTCTTTTCAGAAACAACTGCAGAAGAAATCACGACAACGTATGGATACTTGTCTGATGAACAAGCTATTTTTGCTTTTAATAAAATAGATAATATTCTTAAGGGTTGTACTGAAATAAAAGAAAAGATTATTAAGAGATTGCCTACTTATCAAAATCTACTCTCTTCTTACAAAAAAGATCTTCTTAAATTCAATAAATGCGTTGAGTATCTCGATAAAAATCAGGACAGAAGAATTAGAAGCGAAGATGTTGCTAAAATTGTGGAGTTCCACCAGTTAGATTATATTGAAAGATTTTGGGTAGTAATAAGACACAATGAAGAAAAATTGAAGAAAATCAACGATTTTTGCCTATCGCATTTCCATTATACGAAGTCACAATTGAACTCATTACAAATATTAGACAAAGAAATAGACTCTTTGCTTTCAAATCTACAAATGGAATTTGATGTACTAAATAGTGACATGAGTACTTTAAGAAGGTATGTCGGGTTTTTCCATAAACTCAAAATTTAATCATCAATCCAATTAACCACAGTAGACTAGCTTTTAATGGTCGTTTTAGTAGCCAACGGCCAACAGCGAGTCAATGAGTGAGCAATTGCGCAAGTACGCATTAATTAATCCTTGATAATTTTGCTTTCTTCCTTCACGTATTTCTCCGCCAGCGTGCAGTGCACGAACAGAACAGGCTTGTCCACCCGCTTGAACTCCAGCGGGCAGTGAATCATCCCGGCGGGAATATAGACGGTGGTGGGGGTGGTGATTTTATGAATCTCCCGCTCCGCACCCAGTCCGATTTCGATATCAGCCCCAAGTTCTCCCATATTATCCGGGTCGAACGACATAAAATACAGGTACATGTCGAAGTCGTGCGAATGCGCATACTCTTCCATAAGGGTCGGTTCGGTGATGCGCAGGAACATGATGGTGAAATTAGAACCGTACTCTTTGTCCCCGGTGTAAATGAATTCAGGACCGTAGCCGCCGATAGCCACCGGTTTTTTAATAACGTATTTCCCGTATTTCTTGGCTGCCATGTGCTTGTGCCTCCTTCATCAATATAGAAACACTATCAATTAAAGAGAATCTTGCCTACCTCCTGCAAACGCGCCACGCCCTTTACCTCCTGCGGGAACATGGGCACCTCGATAATCTTTAGATTTGAGTATTTTTCGTGAATCTGCTTCAGGTAAGGTTGCTGCTGGAGGGCTTTTGTCCG
>MGMT01000056.1 GCA_001796525.1 Chloroflexi bacterium RBG_13_51_52
CACGCTCTATCGCCAGGGAAATAGGTCTTTCCGATTGGCAGGTCACCGGTATCTATGTTGCCGGCCTCCTCCATGATGTCGGCAAGGTTTCTGTGCCTTCGGAGATTTTAAGCAAACCCGGTAAAATAAACACCAGTGAATTCGATATTATTAAGGGCCATTGCCGGGTGGGATACGATATTCTGCAAAAAATAGATTTCCCCTGGCCGGTTACCAGGGCTATACTCCAGCACCATGAAAGACTTGACGGCTCCGGGTATCCCGAAGGTTTATCCGGCAGTAATATTGTCCTTGAAGCCAGGATATTAGGCGTGGCTGATGTTGTTGAGGCTATGTCGTCCCATCGGCCTTACCGGCCGGCTCTCGGTCTGGACAGCGCTCTCGAAGAAATAAAGCGCGGTCGCGGCATCCTCTATGATTCCGATGTCGTTGGTGCCTGTCTGACGCTCTTGAGAGAAGATGAGCTGGGATTTGACAGGATAATGGCGGTGGCGGATGCTAATGATGAATATATCCTGGAGGCAATTAAATAAGATTAAATACCGCTATTCACGCGGTATAAAATAATTCTTCATATTTTTGTAATTTCTCTCTCCCTCTTTTTACCGTTGTTTTATCTTGACTGCTCCGGTGTGCTTGCCTCGCTTTAAGCTTTTTCTTTAACTCCTCTATACCGGAAGAATAAAGGAAGAACGGCTTATTAGTGAAATATCGTTAAATTTGTTGCTATCTTAACTATTTACTAATAATATTTGTGGTATAATTATAGTAATAAAGGAACCTGGAAGAGCTATGAAATCGAATTGGAAGCGTAATAGCATTATATACATCGTCATTTTACTGGCGGCTGTCCTCCTCTTCTCCTTCCTCATGCCTAGCGGCAGCCAGCCTGCGGAAGTGCCTTTGAGCCAGATTATCTCCATGTCCCAGAACGATGAGATACACAAGATTGTCGTTGAAGGGGACCTCCTGACCGTCTCCACGATAAACGGCCAGGAAATCAAGGCATTCAAGGAAATGAACGCCAGTATCTATGATATAGTAGGACTTAAACTCGATAATGTTGTTGTTGACGTCAAGGGTTCATCGGGGATTAACTGGGGCGGACTGCTGATAAACTTCCTGCCGTTCCTTTTATTAATCTTCCTGTTTTTCCTCATTTTCCGTCAGGCGCGTGGGGCAAATAACCAGGCGATGAGTTTCGGGCGCAGCCGGGCGAGGCTTTTCCCCGCCAACCGCACCACCGTGACCTTTGCTGATGTAGCCGGGGCGGAAGAAGCCAAGCAGGATATGCAGGAAGTCGTCGATTTCCTCAAAGCCAAAGAAAAGTTCCAGGCCCTCGGAGCCCGCATTCCTAAGGGTGTGTTGTTGGTAGGACCCCCCGGTACCGGTAAAACCTTAATGGCGCGTGCCGTTGCCGGCGAGGCTGATGTCCCCTTCTTCTCTATCAGCGGCAGTGAATTCGTCGAGATGTTCGTCGGCGTTGGCGCTTCCAGGGTGCGCGACCTCTTTGACCAGGCTAAACGCAACACCCCGTGTATCATCTTTATCGATGAGATTGATGCTGTTGGCCGCCAGCGCGGCACCGGTCTTGGCGGTAGCCATGACGAGAGAGAGCAGACCCTCAACCAGATTCTCGTGGAAATGGACGGCTTTGATACGAACACCAGCGTTATCATTATCGCCGCCACCAACCGACCTGATATTCTCGACCCCGCTCTATTGCGTCCCGGCCGCTTTGACCGCCGCGTGGTATTGGATTTACCGGATATTGTCGGCAGACTGGCTATCCTGAAAGTGCATTCCAATGGCAAACCGCTCGATAAAGACGTCGACCTTGAGGTGCTGGCCAAAGGCACCGTCGGTTTCAGCGGCGCCGACCTCGCTAATGTGGTCAACGAGGCTGCTATTCTGGCCGCCAGGCATAATAAAAAGACCATCAACATTAAGGATTTTGAGGAATCTGTAGACAGGGTAATTGCCGGACCGGAACGCAAAAGCCGTAAAATCAGCCCCAAGGAAAAGGAAGTCATTGCCTATCATGAAGCCGGCCATGCCCTCGTTGCCAGGATGCTGCCTAATGCCGACCCCGTGCATAAAATTTCTATTGTCGCCCGCGGCATGGCGTTGGGTTACACCAAGCAGTTGCCGACGGAAGACAGGTATCTGGTAACCCGCTCTCAACTTAAGGATAAGCTGGCAACTTTACTCGGCGGGCACGCTGCCGAGGAGCTTATCTTTAATGAAAGGACTACCGGAGCTCATAGCGATATTCAACAGGTTACTAACTATGCCCGGCGCATGGTGACCGATTATGGTATGAGTAATAAGCTGGGCACCAGGACATTCGGGAACAAGCAGGAGATGGTCTTCCTCGGCCGTGAAATAGCCGAGCAGAAGGACTACAGCGAACGTTTTGCCCTGGAAATCGACCGTGAAATCGATATTCTCATTAGTGAAGCTTATAAAACTGCATTAAAAGTGTTGACTGATAATAAAAACAAACTTAAGCTTCTTGCCGGCAAACTTATTGCGCAGGAGACTCTTGAAGGAGGGGAACTGGAGAAAGTATTCGCCGAGATAGGTCTTTCCAAGCACAAGCCGAGAGTCAAAAAGACCAAAATACTGGAGCCGATAAAGCCCGCGGCTGAAGGTGAATTGATTCCCCAGCCCAAGAAAGTCCCCGCGAAGCCCCAGCTTGTCCCTAAACAAACACCTGCGCCATCTGACTAAAGTCTATTTTTGATATCTATAATCAGTTTCATTATCTATCGTTGATATTATGATTCAAATCACTGAAGAACCCATATCACCGGAGCTTGTGGTCAATCAAGCGAAAACCTCCGATAGCGGCTGCGTGGTAACCTATGTCGGCCTTATCCGGAATAACTCGCGGGGCAAATCGGTTTTTTCTGTTGAGTACCTTGATACCGATGGCAAAGCTGCCGAAAGATTAAATGAAATTGCCGCAGAAGTCCGGCGCAAGTACCCGGTGAACAAGGTGGTCATTTATCACCGCATCGGCAAACTCAACGTGGGTGATATCAATCTTGTGGTCGCGATTGCGGCAGCTCATCGCACCGAAGGGCTTACTGCTGTCGCCTATTCTGTCGACCTTTTTAAAGAAAAGCTGCCCACCGCCAAAAAAGAGACCTACCTGGACGGTACAATCTGGGAAGGGCACTAAAAAAACCCTTCCAGCCCTTCTTTTCTCCCCCATCTTTTACTTCTAATCTGTGTTTTTAATTTTTGACCTTTGAGCTTTGAATTTTATTTGGTGCTTGTATCTTGGTTATTGGTTATTCTTCTAAGTCCCTTGTTTAATCACGAATTCAGCCAGGTCGTACAGCGCCTGGCGGCTGGCGGTTTTCTTTAGCGACTTCAAATTCCGGCAGGCATTATCGTAATACTCTCCGGCGATTTTATAGCAGTCTTTAATTATCTCCGTATTTCTCACGATATCGATTGCCTCCGCCACGTTCTTTTTATCCCTGGTCTCAAAAAAACGCTTCACCGGGTTATTCTCCGGGTTGCGTTCGATAATGAGTATGGCGGGCAGGGTGAGTGTACCCTGGATTAAATCCGAGCCGACCGGCTTGCCCAATGCCTCCGCGGTGCTGGTAAAGTCCAGCACGTCGTCCACGATTTGAAATGCGATGCCCAGGTTATCGGCGTACTCTTTCATTATCCCCACTGCATCCTCCGGCGCTTTAGCCAGGATGGCGCCCGACTGTGTTGCCAGGGAGAACAGAGAACCTGTCTTTCGGTAGATGCGCTGGAAATAGCTTTTGCGGTCTTGATGAATATTATATGCCCCGCGGAACTGACCTATCTCGCCGCTGGATATGATGCCTAAAGTCTGGGAAAAGAGCTTGATTACCCGCGGCGTCTGCGTATCGGAGACGAACTCGCCGGCCTTGGCGAATAAAAAGTCGCCCATGAGTATGGCTATCTCGTCGCCCCACTTGCTGTTGATGGTCGCCTGCCCGCGCCGCGTTAAAGCCTTATCGATAGCGTCGTCATGCACCAGTGTCGCCGTATGCATCAGCTCGACCGAGACCGCCATCGGCAGCAGGTATTTAAGGTCATATTTATAGAGTTTTCCGGCTAACAGTGTCAGTGCCGGCCTCATTCCTTTACCCGTTTCACTGACGATATAGTCTAATTGCTCGGAGAGCCACTCATAGTCTATCCGGCTGATGGATTTCAGTGTATTTTTGACCTTCTCCAAATCTTCCTGGATGGGGGCGTAAATCTGCTTAAGTTCCAATGCGTTTGGTCTCCTCTTCGATAACGCTCTCATCGAGTTTAAGGAAGAGCGGTCTGGGCTCCTTCAGCTTTTGCCCCGGTGGTACCGGTTGCGGCTGCCAGCCCGTTTCCTCAACTTTACCGTCAAATCCCAGGTATTCATGCACTTGTTGCGAGCTGAAGGGCAGGAACGGAGACAGCATTGTTTTCAATCGGGATATAATATTTATAGCAACATACAGTGAAGTAGCTGCTGCCTGTCTGTCCTCTTTGATTTTCTTCCACGGCGCTTTCTCATCCAGGTAGCGGTTCGCCTGTTGCGCCAGCGACATGGCAGTTAAAATTGCCTGCCTGAAACTGCATTTCGATATAGATTCGCCCACCTTTTCGAGGCAGGCGTCGGCGCTTTCGATGAGGTTTTTATCGGCGTCGTCTAAATCGCCGGACTCCGGCACGCACCCGTTGAACTTCCTGTAAGTGAAAGTCAGCACGCGGTTCACCAGGTTGCCGTAGGTTGCCACCAGTTCGTCGTTATTGCGCCGCACGAACTCCCTCCAGGAAAAATCGGTATCGCTGGTCTCCGGCATGTTGATGGATAGTATGTAGCGCAGCGGGTCGGGGTCGTACCTTGCAAGGTAGTCCGGCAGCCAGACCGCCCAGTTGCGGCTCTTGGAGCCTTTTTTCGCTTCGATAGTCAGGAACTCGTTAGCCGGCACGTCAAAAGGCAGGTTGAGCTCGCCGTAGCCCATCAGCATGGCCGGCCAGTTCATCGTGTGGAAAACGATATTATCCTTGCCGATAAAATAATAGCCCTTGGCGTCTCCCTGCCAGAACCGGCGCCACTTTTCGGGGTCGCCCTGGATTTGCGCCCATTCCTCGCTGGCGGAAAGATAGCCGATTATGTTCTCGAACCAGACGTAAAAACGCTTGTTCTCGAATCCCGGCAGCGGCACGGTAACGCCCCAGTCGATGTCCCGCGTTATCGCCCGGTCGTTTAGCCCTTCCTTGAGGAAACCGAGCGTGAAATTCTGCACGTTGGGCCGCCAGTGCGTCTGCTTTTGCACCCAGTCCAGCAGCTTGTCCTGGAAAGAGCTTAGCTTAAAAAACAAGTGTTCCGTCTCGCGGAATTCCGGCGGCGTGCCGCAGTGCCGGCAGCGCGGCTCATTCAGTTCGGCGGCGTTGAGGGGCTTGCCGCACTCGTCGCACTGGTCGCCGCGGGCGCCGGTATCGCCACAGTGAGGGCAGGTTCCCTCGATGTATCGGTCGGGCAGGAAGCGCTGGCACTTCGGACAGTATGGCTGGGATGTGCTGGATTTGTAGATATAATCGTGCTTCAACAATTTCTGAAATATGTCGTGTGTCACCGCGGCATGGTTCGATGTTCCCGTGGACGTATATAAGTCCCAGGAAATCCCCAGTTTCTTCCATGACTCTAAAAAGTCGCGGTGATAGCGCTCGGCAATCTCGGCGGGGGTCTTGCCTTCCTGTTCGGCTTTGATGGTTATCGGCGTGCCGTGCTGGTCGGAGCCTGATACCATCAGCACCTCGTTGCCCTTGAGGCGATGATAGCGGGCGAAGATATCCGCTGGTAAATAGGCTCCGGCGATGTGCCCCAGGTGCAGCGAGCCGTTGGCGTAAGGCCACCCGACCCCTATGAAAATTCTTTCGCTCATGTTAGATAATCTAGAAGAAAGTCAGTATTTTTTCGCCCTTTTCTTCCTTGTAACTGGCATAACCTTTCTTCAGGCAGCACTCGACACAATAGCGTTTGGTATCGCCATCTTCGTCCTCTTTCCCGCCTTTTTCGTTGATTGCCAGGTAGCGGTTGGGATAAGGGATGGGTTTCTTGCAGCTATCGCATTTTATTTCGCCTAAAGATACACAACCACGTCGCATTTGCTTGCTCCTTATCTGATTCTACGCGTATTTTGTCTGTTTCTTTCCCAGACCTTGTCCAGTCTTAGCCATGTCTGGTACAGCTCTTTTTTCTTCAGCCCTGTTTCTCCGGCTACCGCGCTGACGGCCTCTTTAGCTGAAGCTCCGGCGAGGTACATCTGGTGCAGCTGCCTTTCTACCTCGTCCGTGAGTTGCGGCTTTTCCTTTGTCCCCTTGCCCTCGATTACTAAAGTAAACTCGCCCCGCGGCGCGGAAAAATGCTTTATCGCCTCCGCTACCGTCCCCCGGTATATCTCCTCGTGGAACTTGGTCAACTCACGGCAGACGGCTATACGCCGGTCGCCCAGTATTTTTAATATGTCTTCCAGCGTTGCTGTAAGCCGGTGCGGCGCTTCCAGCGCGATGATAGTGCCGGTTTCGTCCTTTACCGCTTCCAGCGCGCGACGCCGCGCTACTGCTTTATTCGGCAAAAAACCGATGAACGTAAATCTATCGGTAGGCAGCCCGGAGACCGCCAGCGCCGTTGTTATCGCCGATGCCCCCGGAATCGGGACGATTTGGATATTTTGTTTGCTTGCCGCGGCGATAAGCTCGTAGCCGGGGTCGGAAATTCCCGGCATACCCGCCTCGGATACCAGCGCCACGTCTCCTTCTTTAAGCTGGTCGATTATATAGTCCAGCTTGGTCAGTTTGTTGTGCTCGAAGTAGCTTGTCATGTGTGTCTTTATCTCATAGGCTGTCAGCAGACGCCTCGTCTTGCGGGTATCTTCCGCGGCGATAAGTTTCACCTCGCGCAGCACGCGGAGCGCCCGCAGCGATATATCTTCCAGATTGCCGATTGGTGTGGCTACAACGTAAAGAATGGGCATTATTTCGTGTTATCCTGACATAATCATTATAGGAGATACGCCTCTGCCTGTCTATCTTTGCATCGGGATAGCCCTTTGGAGCGGTCGTAAATTGGAATGAAAATGATAGCGACGTCTTATTGCTGTAGCGTTCTATCTATCGATTTCTGCGTTGAAAAAGGCAAGGAAAAATAATATCAATACGCCGAATAGCGCGAATGTTCCGAAGGTAAGATTCCCGAAGACCCATAGCGTGCTCCAGGCAGCCAGGTTGGCGTTAGTATAAAAAAGCCCGATGCCCCCTGAAATCAGGAATACTAAACCGAATAGCATAAAGAGTAAAAACATGCTCCACCCTCAAGATGTTCTGTGTGTCCGAATTATATAGTTCATGTATCGAATTGTCAACCTGTCGAGAAAAAATTCTTATTTACGGGTGGACAAAAGAAATGAATCAACCCATAGAAAACTCTTTATTGCAAAATATTTAAAAATTTTGTTATAATAAATAGCACATATATGTGCAGCGCTAAAGCGTCTCCAAAGTTGAAACAGCTCCGTCAGTCCTACGGCTTTGACGAAGTAGCCATTGTGCCCGGGGATGTTACTCTCAATCCCGACCAGACCAACACCGAATTCCGCATTAGCGATATCACTTTCTCGATTCCTTTCATTACCTCCGCCATGGACTCCGTCGTCGATGTAAAGCTGGCGATTCAAATCAACAAAATGGGCGGTCTCGGCGTTCTTAATCTTGACGGCATCCAGTCGCGTTACGATAATCCTGATGAAGTCCTGGAAAAAATCGCCAAAGCAAGCGACTCCGAAGTGACCGCTTTAATGCAGAAAATCTACAAAGAGCCGATTAAAGACAATCTCGTCGGCGATAGGGTAAAAGCTATTAAAGCAGCCGGCGCTGTCTGCGCCATATCGCTGATTCCCGCCAATACCAAGCGTTTGGCTCCCATCGTTGAAGAGTCTGGCGGCGATATCCTAGTCGTGCAGTCTACCGTTACCAGCGCCCGTCATATCTCCAAGAGCTACCACGGTCTTGTTTTCTCTGAGTTGACTGACCAGATAAAAATGCCGATTGTCGTCGGCAACTGCGTCAGCTACAACGCCTGCCTTGAACTGATGAGGACGGGAATCGCCGGAGTACTGGTGGGTGTCGGCCCCGGCGCTGCCTGTACCAGTAGGGAAGTGCTCGGCATCGGCGTCCCCCAGATAACCGCTACTATCGACTGCGCGGCTGCCCGCGATGAATACTTTAAGGAGTCCGGTAAATATGTGCCGATAATAACCGATGGCGGTCTGCGCAAAGGCGGCGATATCTGCAAGGCTTTTGCTGCCGGCACCGATGCCGTGATGATAGGCTCGCCCATTGCCCAGACCAAAGAGGCTCCCGGTCGCGGCTATCACTGGGGCATGTCTCACCCCCACCCCGCTTTGCCGAGGGGCACCAGAATAAGAGTGGGTACGAACACCACTTTACAAAAACTCCTCTTCGG
>MGMT01000057.1:0-7560 GCA_001796525.1 Chloroflexi bacterium RBG_13_51_52
ATATAGGAACTATCGAAAATTAGCCCGATAGCTTCAGTAAAACCTAAATCAGACAAAAAGACACTTCCGATGAGCATGAAAATGCTATATTATTTTCGTCTAGTATCACTAGCGGTTTTTGGACGCAGAATTAGCTTTGCTTTAACAAGGTTTCGGTTTTACCGAAAGCCAAATTTATTATGTTTCTTATAAATAAAGTCTTCGTATTATAGCCATAGTTATTCTGGCTACGTACCCTTATGTGGGTGTTGGAATTAGAGAGACGGAGTAGATTCCTATCTACGCGCGAATGACGTGGATATTGAAAGAGCGGAGATAAAGAATACTACATCGTTATGTTATCCGACTCCACGGACTAATCTCCAGGCAATCAGGGCAATTAACAGACCACCGACGATAATAATGGTAATAAGCCACCAGCTCAACTGCTTCTCGGATTCAACGGGCGGAGGTTATAGTTTGGTATCGATTGTTTTACAGGAATTAATTCTTAGCAAAATCAAATTACTTACTCTTTAGGGAAACCCTCTCCGGCGCCGTGCTCAAGGATAAAAAGTATAAGGCTAGCGCCTTAATAGCGTGAATATACAAGAGCCGACTTAAAATTATGTAATGCTGTACAAAAGCTTGGATTGTTCAGTGGCGCTGGTATTTAATTTGTTTACACTTTTTAGAATGATAACAACATTGCCAACAAATTAAATTTTCAGGCTGAATTCAAGTTCGAAAGATCTGCCAATTGTCACCCCATCTCCACTTGGGGTATCAATAGGCAGAAACCCTACCTTATACATCTTCCTTCCATCTGGGGGCATGGGGAGATTATAGTATAGCTTCACCTTTTCCTTTTCAACCACTATCTTCTTCACGAACGATCTCAGGAAAGCTTTCCTTCTAATCCACTTAACGCTCGTAGCAAGTGAATAACTCTCGCCGCTGCTAAAAGCCAATCTTTTTCAGGTGTTTCTCCACTATGTCCAGTAAATCTTTAGGGCTGATGGGCTTATTAATATAGTCCTCAGCCTCCAGTTTGTACCCTCGACTACGAGGGATTCCAGTCCCGCTTCCCTTTGTTGAATAACTGGTGAGCATCAGCAATGGGATATTGGAAAGCTGCTGGTCTTTTTTAAGCTTTTCCGCAGCCGTGAAGCCATCCTCTACCGGCATAATAATATCGAGAAGAATCAAATTGGGTTTCTCCGTTCTGGCTTTATACAGGGCTTCATCACCGTTTTTGGCAATGATCACCTGATAGGGCTTGCTTTCTAGAACGATCTTGGTAGATTCAACAAAATCAGCGTCATCATCAACGAGCAGGATTTTGGCTGTTTTTACCACTTGGAACGGCCTCCTTAATTAATCAACTTGTCCTGATAATATCAGTGCTTTCTCTTTTTTATAAGTATTCCGACCCTTTCCAGCAGGACATCAGGAGACATCGGCTTCTCAACGTAATCATCTACATCAAGCTCAAGCCCGGTCTCCAGCTCGTAGCGCCGGCGGCTGGCTTCCTCTCTTACAGAAGTCAGTATCAGGATAGGTATATCTTTATATTTTGCCCACCTCGGGTCTTGAAGTTCCTTACATACGGCAAACCCGTCCATTTTAGGCATCATCAGGTCAAGAATCATTAGGTCTGGGTTTTCTGCCTTGAGGGTGGCCAAGCCTTCTATCCCGTCACGGGCAGTAGCCACTGTGTATCCCTGAGATTCCAGAATCATGGATATAGCATCCAGAATATCGGGGTCATCATCAACAACGAGTATCTTGCCTGGCATGTCGGACTCCTTCCTTAACCATACTGTCGACAAACTGGCCGTTGTGCCAGTAATCAGTACCTGGTATCCGACGGAGAATTGAAGCTTATCGTCCGGCAGATGCCTGAGAAATGTACCGTGGCTATTATAATACAGGTCTGGGCATAAGTCCAGCTCGTTCTACCATCTCCGAAACAATATCCTCCCATCCCACCGCCATGATATGTATCCCGTGGATGCCAGGTATCTCTTTTATCTGCTCGATAATTTCCAGTATGATATTAACCCCCTCCTCCTTGGCTTTCTCTGCCCCTTTTAGTCTGTCGATTATCTCATCAGGCACGGTTACGCCGGAGACGTAGTCCCTCATGTAGCGAGCCATACCCAGCGACTTGATGGGGATAACGCCGGCCAGTATGTGTACCTTCTTATCCAGTCCCATGTCGCAGGCCATCTTCATATATTTGGCGAACCTGGGCACATCGTAGACCGCCTGTGTCTGGATGAAGTCAACGCCAGCTTTGACCTTCTTCGCCAGCCGCTTGACCCGGTATTCAAAGGGGTCGGCGAAGGGATTAGCAGCCGCCCCGATGTATATCGGTACATCTCCTGAAATCTCCTCCCCGTTGAGGAATTTCTTCTCATCCCGCATCTTCTTCATCATCTGGATCAACTGGATGGAGTCGATATCAAAAACGCCCTTAGCCTGGGGGTGGTTGCCGAACTTCTGATGATCACCGGAGAGACAGAGGATGTTGCCGATGCCGAGGGCAATGGCGCCGAGGATATCAGCTTGGAGGGCCAAGCGGTTACGGTCCCGCACCACCATTTGCATTACTGGCTCGACACCGGCCTGTTTGGTAATCACGCAGCCAGCTAGGCTGGACATACGCACGATGGCCGTCTGGTTATCGGTAATATTCACGGCGTCACAGCAATGTCGTAGTAGCTCCGCTTTACGCTGAATAACGGCTGCGCTGGTGCCCTTGGGAGGCCCGGCCTCAGCTGTGACGGCGAACCTTCCACTCTCCAGTATTTTCTCCAGATTAGTTCCCGCTTTCATTGTCGTGGTCTCCTCCTACCTTTATTCGGCTTGGGCAGTGTGAAACTGAACTTTGTCCCGGCATTACCATCCCAGGGACTCTCAGCCCATATCTTACCACCATGAGCTTCAACGATCCTCTTGGTTATGGATAGTCCCAGACCGGTCCCTTTAACCTCCACGTTGCTCGCCCGGAAGAAGTCCTCAAAGAGCCGGGGCATATCCTCAGCAGGGATACCGATACCGGTATCCCTGATCTCCACCAGCACGTCCCTAGGATTTTCCTGCACGCGGACGGTTATCGAGCCCTCCAATGTGTACTTAATGGCATTATTGACCAGATTAGTGAATACTTGCTGCAATCGCGAGGCCGAGCCCTTGATTTTAGGGAGTTTCTCAGGGATCTCCACCTTCAGCTTGATTCCTTTCTCCGTGGCAAGACCGCTCTGGTGATCCAGCGAGTCCTTAATCACCTTGCGCAGCGATACGTCCTTCATCTCCTGGACTATCTGGCCGGACTCGATACGTGGTATATCCAGCAGGTCGCTGATGAGGGTGAGTAACTCGCTAACGCGGTGCGTGGAACGCTCCAGCATGTTCTTCTGCTTTTCTGAGATTTCCCCGGCGAACCCTCCCAGCATCACCCAGAGGAAGCCCTGGATGGCGGTGAGTGGCGCCTTTAGGTCATGGGCGGCCATGCCAATGAAACGCAGGAACCGGCTCCTCTCTTCCTCAAGGTTGGCTATCTCGCCGGAGGCGCGTTCCAGCTCCCCGGTTTTCTCAGCGAGCAGGCTCTCACGCAACTCTACCACCTGACGCTGCCGCTTACGCAGCTCCCCAGCCACAGCTGTGGTTACGTAGGTGGTGCCGTAGAGCAGGAAAGCAAGGGCGACCAGAACGGCTAGGATACGACTCGGGTCGCGGTAGCGGGTAGCGAGGACGAATCCCTCCAAGTTGACATGTGGTATCACCCCGAAGTATTCTAGTCCCAAAAGCGCTACCACCAGAACAATGGCGATGGTGGATAGCAGGTATACCATCCGGTAGTTCAGTCCGATGCTGGCCAGGACGATATGAAAGATGAAGAAGAATATGAACGGGTTTTCTATGCCCCCGGTAAAATGGAGCATCACGGTGAGGGCGAACATGTCTAGCAGGATATGGGTGTAGGTGTACTGCCGCACCCGCGGTATGACCAGAGGTTCCGGTAAACTCCCCAGGCCATTAACCTGCCACATCAGCACCAGGTTATAAAGGGCCATGAAGATACAGACTACATATACTGGCAGGGTGGGAAAGCCGATATCGAAGACATACTTGGCAATAATGGTGACGACAATAATCCCGAGGATGGCCACCCAGCGCATATTGTTGAACACGTGGAGGCGCATCACCAGAGTCTCTTCTTCGGGGGTACGCTCGGGAGCTTCTACGGTCGGCACCTTATAGTTCATTTTGCTTCAGGCAGTGAACTTTTCACCTTTTCTTTATTCTCGGCAGTTTAAAGCAGGGACTAGCTTTTCGTCGAGGTAGCTTCTGGTTCCGCTGAAGACAGGACAATACCGCATTCGGCATCGACATCCCCCTGGCGGGGGCCGCCGGAAACGCTGACGCCCCAGTCTTTCACCGGCTCAATCGCCTCCATCTCGTCAAGACGTCCCGTCTCCACGAGGCGGTCGTAAATAATCTGCCAGGCGCAGGGTACGTCTGGTGAAATCTCGCATTTACCATCGGATGAGCCACCACAGGGCCCGTTAAACAGGCTCTTGGCGCACCTGACCAGCGGGCAGACACAGGCCGTCCGTCCCAGCACGCAGCTGGCACACTGCAGACAAACCTCGGTGAAGTGGCCGGGCTTGTCCTCGATGCCGATGAACATGGTATTCAGGCCGGGGTAGACCGGTTTAACATCTTTGAGATGGATAGCGATATTCTGCACCCCGATGGCGCAGGTCATCGCTAGAATGCAGTCGGCCTTGTCAACGGCCTCGGCCTCCTGCCGCAGGGCGTCAGCGGTAAGCTCGTCGCAGGCGGTCGGTATTACCATCCAACCAGTAACTTTCTTACCGCTTGCTTCTAGCCGCTGTTTCATCTCCACGACCTCTGACTTACCGCCGGTATGGCACAGCGTAGCGCAGGTGCCGCAGCCGATTATATGTATCCACTTGCACCTGTCAACATACTGCATTATCTCTTCAATAGGCTTCTGCTGTGTGATTGTTTTCATGTCAGGCCACTCCCTTATTTACCACTGATTCCTTTTTCGTAATCACTCCGGAAATACTTCAGAGTATCCACCACGGCGAACGGTGCCGCCTGCCCCAGGCCGCAGAGAGAAGAGAGCGCCATAGTATCGGCCAGGACTTCCATGTAGCCGATGTCCCTGGCTAAACCCTCACCCCGGTGGAACCGGCCCAGTACCTCCACCATCCATTCCATACCCTGTCGGCATGGTGTGCACTTGCCGCAGGACTCCTCGGCCAAGAACTCCATCGTCCGGCCGACGATATCGAGGACGTCCCGGCTTTTGTTATATACGGTTATAGCCCCGGCGCCGAGGTAGCTTTCAAAGGCTAAAGGCGTATCAATCATGTCATAGGGTATAATACGGCCGGTAGCGCCGCCAATCTGTATCATCTTGATGTCTTTTGCACCGGCCAGCCCTTCCACCAGCTCCCGCAGGGGGCTGCCCAGCACCATCTCGTAGACACCAGGTCTGGCGACGTCGCCGCTGACGGAAAAGACCTTGGTGCCCTTGCTGCGCTCCGTTCCCATCTGCGCGTACCAGCCGCCGCCATTGAGCACAATCTGGGCAACATTCATCAGGGTCTCTACATTATTGATGGTGGTCGGTTTCTGCCACAGCCCGGCGACGGTCGGGAATGGCGGGCGGTAACGGGATTCCCCACGCTTACCCTCGATGGACTCCATCAGGGCCGATTCCTCGCCGCAGATATAGGCGCCGGCCCCCAGACGTATGGCAATGTTAAAGCCGTCCAGGTAGCCAGCTTCCTGCGCCTGGTCGATGGCGCCGCGGAGCAAACCAAGTAGGTAACTGTACTCCGCCCGGAGATAGATATAGCCCTGCCGGGCGCCTACCGTATAGCCGGCGATGGCCAGACCTTCAACGAGAGAGAAGGGATCATTCTGGATAATATAGCGGTCTTTGAAGGTGCCTACCTCGCCCTCGTCGGCGTTGCAGATGACATATTTCTCATCGCCGGGGGAGTTCCTCGCCCCCTCCCACTTGACGCCGCAGGGAAAGCCGGCCCCGCCTCGGCCACGTAGGCCGGAAGTCTTAATCTCGTTAATGACACCGGCTGCCGTCATCCCGCGGGCCTTATCCAGGGCCTTGAAGCCGTCCTTTGTCCGGTAGGTATTGATATCCTTAGGGTCAATGATACCGCAGTTTTTTAATACTATCTTCGCTTGAGGCACCTGAAAGTCTCCCTGGAACTACTTATATTTATCCAGAATACTGGCTATCTTGCCGGGTGTCAGATCGACGTGGACATTGTGATTAATCAGCATCGCCGGGGCCCCGTCACATAGGCCGATGCAGTTGGTCAGCTCGAAGGAGAAACGACCGTCCGGCGTGGTCCGGCCGGGCTTAACCCCGATTTCCTTTTCGATGGTGTCAATGATGGTCTGGCCATCCTTGAGGTGGCAGGGCAGGCTCTTGCAGATCCGGATAACATTTCTGCCCGGCGGTCTAGTGGCGAGGAATGAGTAAAAGCTGGCCACTCCATAGACGTCGCTAACCGGCACATCAAGAGAGTCCGCCAGCTCCACCATAAACTCCGCGGGTAAGTAGCCAACTTTTTCCTGGGTCTCCTCCAGAGTTAGCAATATATTATCAAACGTTTTTTTTGTGGCGTCTTTCTTACTCATATTACCTGAGTCAGCCGGCGGCTTAACCTTTCACGTAAAGGACCGGGCCCTTTTTTCTCTGGCCGAACTTTATGGGTTGGCGGAGGGCACCAGTCGGGCAGAGTGAAATACAGGTATCACAGTCGCGGCAGGTCTCGTCGCTGCCTACCGGCTTGTCAAGGTCGTAGATGACCTTGCTCTCGAAGCCACGGTAGGCGAGGCTGAACATCTTCTTTCCTTCAGTGTTATAGCAGGCAGTGACACAGCGCCGGCAAAGGATGCACTTGGACATATCGCGGATGATGTTCGAGTTTTCATCTTCCAGGGGGAAGTAGCGCAGCCTGGTCCGGAACCGCGGTAGCCCCACTTCGAGGTCGGTAGCGCGCATGCGCAGCTCGCAGCAGTTGGCCGCCTCGCAGACGATGCAACTATCCGGGTGGCTGGCCATCATTAGTTCTATCAGCACCCGGCGTACCTCCAGCACCTTTGGGGAATGGGTCTGGATAACCATGCCTGGGGCGATAGGGGTATGGCAGGAGCCGACTAGCATTCGGGAGCCTTCGACCTCCACCACGCAGAGTCGGCAGGCGCCGATGGGAGTCAGTTCCTTGAGGTAGCACAGCGTGGGAATATCGATGCCGTTCTCCCGGGCGACTTCAAGGATGGTCATCCCTTCGCGCCCGCTGATAGCAGCACCATTCATCGTGAGTGTTATATCGCCCATATAGTAAATATTATCTTATCCTGGAGAAAGCGTCAAATGCCTGATATTTGGGGTTTGGTGAAATAGTGGCTGATATCATTTTATTTGTACTGTTTTGCCTTAACGGTCAGCCAAGATTGGTAGCCGGGGTAACATTTAAGTATTTTGTTCTGTAACATAAGCTTGGA
>MGMT01000057.1:7609-23040 GCA_001796525.1 Chloroflexi bacterium RBG_13_51_52
CACTCTATCTATTAAAGTAGGCGTGCAACAGGATTTTACCGCTTCTTTATCTTTTATAAAATCGCAGAACTGTTTTAGTATCTAGTTGACATTAGTGCTATAATGATACAACGCGATAGCTCGAAAATAGATTTTTCCACTTTATGGAGCCTATTAGCGAAATATTAGTACATACATACACAGAAATATTTGACTATTTTCAAATATTACTGTAGATTTTATTGGAAGTATCATATTAAATTCAGAACCAGTGTTCAAAGAACACCGAAAAATCATATTCATAAAGAAAATAAGGAGGTAAAATTTTGAAGAGGTTATTGGTACCACTGGTATTTCTACTAATACTAGCTTCTGTTCTCGCCGGCTGTAGCACAACTGAAACTGCTACTACGACCAAGCCGACAACTACCACTCCGGCTACCACCACCACCCCTGCAACCACCACACCAGCAACAGTTAATAAATATGGCGGCACTTTAAGAATCATTGAAATTGCCGCCCCGGGCGCCCCGCTCGGAGCCGAATGGGAAGGCAACCTGGGCACCTATAACACCCAGCAATGGGTGCTGGAACGCCTGCTCAAAGAACAGCTCGACGGCACCATGGGAGGTGAATTGGCGGAAACCTGGGATGTTACCACCACCGGGAATGTCAATGTTGTTTTTCATATAAGACACGGGGTTACCTTTCATGATGGGACACCTTGTAATGCCGAGGCAATAGCCTGGAACTTGAATATGTATAAAACGGCAAATATGTTCGGCAGCACGACCAATTACTGGGCGTCCTGGGATGTTCTCGATGAATATACACTCCGCGTTAACTATACCAAGTGGAGCAACCACCTGATAAGGTCATGGGAAAACTACTTTATGGTATCTCCGACAGCTTACGATACGCATGGTATCGAATGGATGAGAATTAATATGGTAGGCACCGGTCCTTTTATGCAGACGGAATACCAGAAAGATGTCTCTTTGACCGCCGTTAGGAATCCCAACTACTGGCAGAAAGACGAAGATGGCAACCAGCTACCCTACCTGGACGAGATACAGCTGCTGTACGTGGCTGATGAGACAACCCGTGAAAACCTGATGAAATCAGGCGGCGCCGAGATGTTAAACTCGACCACCAAACAGGCTTCTCGTTTTGCCGGCACGGACTTTACAATCATTACCCGCAGCGGCGGCCCCACCATGCTGGCGCCGGATAGCAAGAACGCGGATTCTCCCTACGCCGACCTGAACGTGCGTCTGGCAGTCGAATACGCCATCGACCGCGAATCATTAGCCAGTGCTTTCGGCTATGGTTTTGATAAACCTGCATACCAGATGGCTTCCTCATCAACTAAAACTTATAACGCCAGCCTCGAACCCCGTATGTTTGACCTGACCAAAGCCCGGGAGTATTTGGCGATGAGTAATTATCCCGAAGGCTTCGATACCACGATTTTCGTGGGGCCGGGCGCAAACCGGGACCCGGTAATCGCCATCCAGGCAATGTTGAGCGAAATCAATATCAACGTAGATTTGCAGTTCCCGGAACCGGCATCCTGGCAGGCCGTTACCACTCAACCGGCGCAGGTCAACTCTATGATCTATATGCCGATAAACGAATGGTCTAACTATAATACGACTCTTAACGTCTTCTTCGGCAGCTCCGGGTTCTATCTCCCGAGCAATCAAAAACCGGCTAGCTATGCTGATTTATTCGCCCAATCGTTGGCCGCACCCGCCCCCGACACGACGATTTTGCAGCAAATTTCCAAGGCTTTCTATGACGATTGCACGATAATACCGCTGGTTTACAACACGTTCGTTTTCGTCCTTTCGCCTAAACTTCAGGACTCCGGTCTACTTACATTCGGAACGTTTAATGCCTGGACTTATGCCAGAGCCTGGTTGGAGAAATAGACCTAAAGCAAATCCGACAGGAGGTCGAGCACTTTCTCGGCCTCCTGTCGCTGTATAAAAATAGCTAATAACTGAAACGTATTACTACGGTTCGCGGTTGATATTTATATCGAGGTTTGATACGCTTGAAACTAAATAACGTATCCAATACCAACATATATGAATATCATCTGTTTTCGATTATCCATGAAGCGGCTCAAGAAAAGTAGCTATACTCAAAAACCGGGCGAGCATAGCAGTATAGATTGGGTGTTACGGAAAGAGACCCTAGATGATATCTTTCTTAATACGTAGATTCCTCCAGTCGATAATAGTCCTGGTGATTGTCAGTATTCTTGTTTTTATAGCCATGCGCTTATTACCCGGCGACCCGATCCGCATGATACTTACGGCTAGCAGTGCAGAGACATTCACCGAAGAGCAGATAGCTTATGTCAGGCACGAACATGGCCTGGACAGACCGCTGGCTGTGCAGTACTTCAGCTGGATATCCGATTTGCTACGTGGAGATTTAGGAAACTCCATCCTTATGAAGGAACCGGTATCCGATGAAATCATCAGACGCATACCTATAACCTTTCATATAGGTGTCCTGGCTTTTGTCCTGGGCATAGCCATAGGAATTCCCCTGGGAATCATCAGCGCCGTCAGACGGGGGACATGGCTGGACACCGGGGTAACCACCTTAGCCAACCTGGGGATTACTGTGCCTTCCTTCTGGTTAGGCGTACTGCTTGTGTACGTTTTTGCCATGTATTTTAGATGGCTGCCGGTCATGGGTTATACCTCCCCATTTACCGATTTCTGGCTGAATACCAGAGAGCTTATCATGCCGGTTTTTTGTCTGGCGGTATTCCCCATCGCCTCGATAGCCCGTCAGACCCGCTCCAGCATGCTTGAAGTGATGCGGCAGGACTATATCCGCACTGCCTGGTCTAAAGGCTTAAAAGAGCGCGGGGTGATTACCAGGCACGCTCTGAAAAACGGGCTGATACCCATCGTCACCCTGGCCGGCATGGCTGTACCAATGATAGTCGGGGGGACGGTATTAATTGAAACGGTATTCAATATCCCCGGCATGGGTAGACTGGCGGTAACTTCGGTGCTCAATCAGGACTATCCTTATGTGCAGGGAATCGTCCTTATCGTCTCCGCCGCAGTGGTATTTATTAACTTCGCGGTGGAATTGACCTATGGCTGGTTAGACCCCCGTATTCGGTATGATTAACGGTGAATTAAATGCCAGATAAAATTGCTACCGGTATCGTAGAAAATGGAATGGCGGAGACTGCTCCAAGGGTAAGCGAGTGGCGCCGTTTCCGGAGAGTATTTCTTAGCCGGGGACTGGTATTTTTCGGCATGGTTGTGATACTAGTATTCATTTTCGTGGCGATTACTGCGCAATGGATTGCGCCGTATGACCCCTATAAACCGGACTACACCGCTATACTCCAGAACCCTTCCTCCTCCCATTGGCTGGGTACCGATGCGATAGGCAGAGATACCTTAAGCCGCATAATCTATGGTACACGCACATCATTAGTAATAGGCTTAATCGTCGTCTTCTTTGCCTGTACCATCGGTATTACTCTGGGCACGATAGCAGGCTTTTTCGGCGGCTGGATATATATTATTATCATGAGATTTATTGATGCCCTTATGTCTTTCCCCATGATATTGTTGGCTCTGGTTATTGCGGCTTTATTAGGCGGGGGCATGAAAAATGTAATTATTTCCTTGAGCATTGCCCTGATGCCCGGATACGCTCGTTTGATGTGCGGGCAGGTCCTCTCCGTCAAACAGAATGACTATATTCTTGCCGAACGTAGCATGGGCGCCAGCAACCTGCGCATGATGTTGCGCCATGTGGTGCCTAATTGTATATCTCCCATTATTGTCCAGATAACCATGATGCTGGGAGCTACCATCCTGGCGGAGGCCGGTTTAAGCTTCCTTGGTATCGGTATTACCCCTCCGACGGCAGCCTGGGGCAGCATGGTCAGTGATGCGCGGGAATATTTAATGGTCATGCCGATTCTTTCTTTCGCGCCGGGCATGGCTTTAATGCTGGTAGTTTTTGCTTTCAATATGGTGGGGGATGGGTTGAGGGATGCTTTAGACCCGAGACTTAGAGGCATACTCTAATTTTAGGATTTTAACGTGGCAGAAATATTAAAAGTCAATAATTTAATAACCCAGTTTAAAACAGAGAGCGGTATCGTTAAAGCAGTAAATGATGTTTCCTACTATATCAACGAGCAGGAAATCATAGGGCTGGTGGGAGAAAGCGGCTGTGGCAAGTCGGTAAGCCAGCTATCCGTGATGCAGCTTATCAACGCCCCGGGTAAAATTACCGGCGGCGAAATAATCTTCGAGGGACAGAATCTTCTTAAGTATAAGCAGCACAGTCCGGAGATGCGTTCCATCCGCGGCGCCAGGATAGCCATGATTTTCCAGGAACCCATGACCTCTTTAAATCCGGTATTAACCATCGGTCAGCAGCTAACGGAAATGCTGGTATTACACTTGAAAATGAGCAATGAAGACGCTCGCAAAAGAGCCATTCAGCTTATGGGCATGGTGGGTATCCCCGCGGCAGAGGGACGTATCGATGATTATCCGCATAACTTCAGCGGCGGCATGCGGCAGAGGGTAATGATTGCGATGGGGCTTTCGTGCGATCCCAGAATCCTTATTGCCGATGAACCTACTACCGCGCTGGATGTCACCACCCAGGCGCAGCTCCTGGAAATGATGAAGGATATGGTGCAGCGTTTCCGGGCATCACTGGTAATCGTGACACATAATCTGGGTGTGGTAGCCCGTTATGCCGAGAGAATATATATCATGTATGCCGGCCGCATTGTCGAGTCCGGCACGACGAAGGATATCTTCAGCAAGCCGCGCCATCCGTATACGATGGGACTTCTTAAGTGCATCCCCAGGCTTGATGAGGAGGAAGGCAGAAAGCTCGTACCCATCGAAGGTTTACCTCCTAACCTTATCAATATGCCCACCACCTGCGCATTCCTGCCCAGGTGTTCCTGGAAGATAGAGCGGTGTTACAAGGACCCCTGGCCGGAGCTTACCCCTGTTAACGACAATCACTTTATCAGGTGCTACGCCGATACCAAGGAGAAAAAGAGTGAACCAGGATAACCTGATCTTAGATGTAAAAGACCTTAAAATGTACTTCCCCGTAGTGCGCGGACTGTTACGCCGCAAGGTAGCCGATGTTAAAGCCGTCGACGGGGTAACTTTCAAACTGATGAGGGACGAAACCCTGGGACTGGTAGGTGAAAGCGGCTGCGGCAAGACCACTATAGGCCGGTGTATAATCGGTCTTTACCGCGCCACCGGAGGCCAAATCCTGTTCGAAGACGAAGACATAACCTCAATGTCTGAAAAGAAATTGAGAGAAGTCCGCCGGAATATAGCTCTTATCTTCCAGGACCCCTATTCTTCGCTTGACCCGCGCCAGAGCGCCGGTGGCATTGTTGGTGAACCTTTGAAAATTCACAATATGGCATTGAACAAGGGGGAATACAAAGACAGGGTGGAGCAGCTTTTACGCATCGTCGGCCTGGACCCTTCGATGGTAGACCGTTTCCCACATGAATTCTCCGGAGGCCAGCGACAACGCATCGGCGTGGCACGCGCCCTTGCCTGCGACCCTTCCCTCATCATCTGCGACGAGCCTATCTCCGCGCTCGACGTTTCCATCCAGGCGCAGATAATCAACCTGCTGGAAGAATTGCAGGATAGCGTCAAGGGATTAAGCTACCTTTTCATTGCACATGACCTCTCCGTGGTACGCCATATCAGCGACCGCGTGGCGGTTATGTACCTGGGGCATATCATGGAAATCTGCAAATCACGGGTGCTTTATGAGAACCCGCTCCACCCCTATACCAGAGCCTTGCTTTCGGCCATCCCCATCGCCGACCCATTCGTGGAGGAGACACGGGAACGCATTATACTCAAGGGTGAGGTGCCCAGTCCGCTGAATCCGCCCCCCGGCTGCCCTTTCCACCCGCGCTGCTTTATGGCTATCCCGGAGTGCAGCCAGGCTGTACCGCCTTTGAGGACTATCAGTGATGGCCACGAGGTAGCCTGCATAAGAGCATAATAAATTCTGCTACGCACAGTTGCATTCTTTAAAAGTTGCCGTCTTTTTGGAAAAGCATTTATAATAAACTTAGAATAGGAGGCAAGCAGCCTCCGCCTTTTATCAAGAGTGCTTTACACGCAGGGTGTCAGAGGTTCGAGTCCTCTAACGCCCCACCATCGAGACAGGATGATTTTTAAATCTCAACACTACTTATAATTAGTGTTTGACCCTGATACAAGCAACCTGGTGGCTGTCACCTACGTCGACCAGCGGCGGAAGAATCTGGCTACAATCCGGTATAGCGACTGGACAACGAGGATGGAAATGGCAGCCGTCAGGTGGGTTAAGCGGGCTGGGTACTTCTCCCCTCAAGATAATCTGCTTGCGATGCTTCTCAACGGCGCGGTCGGGTATAGGTATAGCCGAGATTAAAGCCTGTGTATAAGGATGGAGAGGATTATCATAGAGCTTCTTAGATTCAGTAAGCTCAACTATTCGGCCAAGATACATAACAGCTACACGGTTGCTGATATGCCGCACAACGGAGAGGTCGTGAGCGATAAAAAGGTAGCTTAACCCCTCGACTCTATCCTGCAGTTCTTCCAGAAGGTTGATTATTTGTGACTGAATAGAAACATCCAACGCGGAAATAGGCTCATCACAGACTATCATGGATGGCTCACAAGCCAGTGCACGCGCTATCCCAATACGCTGTCTCTGGCCGCCACTGAATTCATGAGGGACCCGGTTCATCATGTCTGGATTCAACCCAACCATGCGGAAAAGATCAGCCACTCTCTCCTTGTATTCTTTTTTGTTGCTGACCAGACCATGAAACTTGATTGGCTCGCCGACAATACTTCCCGCGCTCTGACGAGGGTCGAGAGAACTGTAGGGGTCCTGGAAAATGAGGGGCATCTTGCGGCGTATCGACCTTATCTTACTTTCATGAAGATACGAGATATCAAGACCTTCAAAGATAATCTGCCCTGCAGTGGGGCGGTAAAGCCGCAGGATACAACGACCGGTGGTTGTTTTGCCGCAGCCAGTCTCCCCGACAAGTCCCAGAGTTTCTCCGGCCTTTACATCGAAGCTGACATTATCAACTGCTTTGACTTCGGCAATTTTACGCCGTAATAACCCCCTGGTTACGGGGAAATACATTTTCAGGCCTTTGACGATTAAAAGTGCATCATCCATTAATAGCTCCAGCCTTTTACCTCTTGTTGTCAGCGTCGGGTATCAACGTAACACGAAACATATTGTCCATTTACACGCTTGAGTGGAGGCCATACCTCCTCCCGGCATTTGTCAATGCTATAGGGACAGCGTGGTAGAAAAGCACATGTAGAAGGCATATTAATCAGGTTAGGCGGCAGTCCCTCAATAGGCACGAGTTTTGTACCTTCTGCCTCATCTAACCTCGGCACACACTTGAGCAGTCCAATAGTGTAAGGATGTTTCGGTTGGTTAAATATATCATCACAAGTGCCTGACTCAACAATACGCCCGGCATACATAACGTAAATCCTTTCGGCGTAGCGGGCGACAACTCCAAGATTATGAGTCACGATAATCAGTGAGGTGTTGTACTGGTTTACCAGATTCTGCATAAGCGCTAATAACTGTGCCTGAGTGGTGACGTCCACAGCCGTCGTTGGCTCGTCGGCGATTAGTATCTTGGGATTACAGGAGAGCGCCATGGCTATCATTACTCTCTGGCGCATACCGCCACTGAATTGATGGGGATAGTCATCAATACGGCGTTCGGCGTCCGGGATACCTACCTGCTTCAGTAGTTCAATCGAGTGTTTTCTTTGCATTTCTTTGTCCATTTTGAGGTGCAGCTCCAGCATCTCGCCGATTTGCTGAAAGACACTCAATGTTGGATTTAAAGAGGTCATCGGCTCCTGGAAAATAATAGCTATCTGGCCACCACGGATAGAACGCATTTCCGATCCATTGGCTGAGAACTGGAGTAAGTCCCGCCCCTCGAAGATAACCTTGCCATCTACTATCTGTCCTGGCGGACTCGTTATCAACTGCAACGTTGAAAGCTGGGATACAGATTTACCGCATCCGCTTTCGCCAACGATGCCGATTATCTCTTTTTCGTTGATTTCGTAGGAAACTCCATCCACTGCCTTTACCAGGCCGAAATCCGTATGGAAATAAGTTTTTAAGTTTTCAACAGTCAGTAGAGCCAACGTTATACCTCTCTAATATGCTATTCTCCATGGTTACAAGGTGCCCCTGAGTCTGGGGTCAACCGCGTCTCTTAGACCATCCCCGACCATATTGAGTGAAAATACGATGAGCATAATAGCTATGCCGGGTGCCACGGAAAGCATAGGATTTGATGTCAGACGGTTATACCCCGCACTAACCATGGAGCCCCAGGCGGCATCGGGTGCTTGAATTCCAATACCGAGAAAGCTGAGGCCAGCTTCCATCAAAATGACCATACCTATGTTCATGGTGGCCAGAATTACCAGCGGCGGAAAGGCGTTTGGTACAATATGGTTCCACATCAAATGCCAATTAGTAAAACCCAACGACCGCCCGGCGATGATATAATCATTTTCCTTAATGATGAGAGTCTGAGCACACATGACCCTGGCGAAAGTAGGTATGCTGGCAACGCCGAGGGCTATTATTATATTTTTCATTCCCCCGCCAAGCACAGCCGCGATAACAAGTGCAAGCAATAGCATCGGGAATCCCATAAGCGCATCTATGCATCTCATGATTATCGTCTGGATCCAACCACCGAAGTAGCCTGCAATTAAACCTAAAATAGTGCCACATACTGCCGCTATTAAAATGGTGGCGCTGCCAACAATCAAAGTGGGTCTAATGCCATAGATCAGGCGGCTTAGCACATCTCTACCTGCCGTATCGGTGCCCAGGAGGTGCTCGCCGGAAGGCTGAGCCAAGACCTGTTGCAGGTTTATTTGCTTATAATCGTAGGGTGCTATCAAGTCGGCAAAAATAGCTATGAGAACATATAATGCCAGTACGATAAGCCCGAATAATACTACCTTACGCCCGAAAAATACTCTGGCAAAACGCCGCCACCCGGACATTGGAGGGCGTTCTTCCATGAACTTTTCCTGGCGCTTTCGCCGCTGTTTCATTGTTTCCGCTCCATTAATCGTACCGTACCCTTGGGTCAAGCCAACCGTAGGAGATATCAACAATCAGGTTCGTTAAAACAACTATTATTCCGATGACAAGCACACAACCCTGAACAACCATATAGTCCTTACCAAAAGTAGCATCCACCAGTAATCTGCCCATGCCCGGAATGGCAAATACCTGCTCGATAAGCACCGCGCCACCGAAGATAAAACGAACCTGCAAGCCCATTACTGTTATCACGGGGATAAGGCTGTTTTTCAGGGCATGTTTGAGTATTATTACTCTTTCTTTTAATCCCTTTGACCAGGCGGTGCGTATGTAGTCCTGGCGGATAACTTCCAGCATACTAGTCCGTGTCAGGCGCGCATTTGAGCCCATGCTACCGATCATGAGGCAGATCACCGGCATTATTAGCTTTTTAGTGCTAAGCCAGAAATCATCAAATGGTGAAGTGAAGCCAGCGATTGGAAGCCAACCTAGAGAAACACCGAAAATGAGTATCATTATAATACCCAGCCAGAAGATGGGTATGGTGATGGCTGTGTTTGCCGCCAGCGTTGCCACCGTGTCTGCCCATTTACCCCGTCTCACGGCAGCGATTATTCCGAGTGAAATCCCAATGGTGGAACTAAAGAAAAAGGCTAATACACCGAGATAAATAGTTACAGGCATACGTTGCGAGATAAGAAGAAGCACATCCGCTTTAAAGTGAAATGATTTCCCCCAATCTCCCTGGAAGACATTGCCCAGCCACTTGAAATATTGTACTAATATTCCCTGGTCCAGACCCAACTCTTGCCTGGCCTGATCTAACGCCTCCGGGGAAAGCGCTTGGATGTCAGTAGCACCCAAATACATCAGGAGCGGATCACCGGGCACAAAACGCATTACGCCGTAAACAATAAAGGTTAACAGGAGTAAAATGAACACAGCCTGAATCAGACGTTTAATAATATATGTGATCACTTTTAACTATTCCGTGCTTTCTGGTAATCAAAAAACAGGTATAATCCATTATTTGATAGTTTGAAAACCTTTATATACTACCAATCCGGATATATAACTCTTTAACGCCAGTTCTAATTCACCCCCGGGAATAACCCGGGGGTGAATCTCTTGTTTCCTATTTAGTTATCGCTTAATGCTCTTCCATCCAGCATAAATTCGCGTTCCAAACCTTGGTACTATATGATATCCAGTCGCTGTGAACATAGTCGGCAAACACGGCTGTGTCAGGCCAGTCCATCATGTAAATACCTACAGCATCGTCCATTGCCTGGTGGGATAACGCAATATATGCAGCTCTGATGGTCTCCTGGGTGGTTGAAGCTTCCAATGCAGCATGAAGAGCACACATTTCGGGTGTCGTAACCGTGCTGTAATTCCACTTGGGAATTCCTGGGGCTGAACACCTGTAATCACGAATAGCTACGAAGGTAGATATAGGTTCGTTCGGAATGCCCGAAATAAACAGGGTGCCTTCCGGCCAGCCATTCAATAAAAACGTCATGTACTGCCCTGGTGATATGAATTCTATACTCGCTGTGATGTTTACTTCAGCTAACATGGACTGTACCATGACGGCCATGTCACCCCATCGCCCGGTAATCGAGCGGACGTAGATGGTGGTTTCGAATCCAGCCTCCAACCCTGCATCTGCCAGGAGCTGTCTTGCCGTCGCAACATCATACTTCCTTCCCCAGCCCTCGCGGTAAGCCGGATCGCCGGGAATAGGTGCCTGATACATGACTTCAACTTCAGGGCTGCCGAGGGAAATTGCTGCAACTATCGCCTCACGGTCAATGGCATATTCTATAGCCTCACGCACTTTCTTGTCATAGAAGACCGAGGTCTCATCTTTAGCGCTCGGCCATATGCCTTCCGGGGTATGGTGCTTGCAATATCGGGCGTAAAAGCCATCCATGGCGTCCATTTCCAGTGTTTCCTTGAACTCGGAGTAAACATACACATCAGCCTCTCCCGCCTCCATCATAGCCTTGGAAACAGTGGCGTCCGGTATGATGAGATATTCTACAGCTTCGAGATAGGGCTTGCCGGCCCAGTAATCATCGAACCTTTCGAATTTCACATGTGAGCCCAGCACAGCCTCAACAAACTTGAATGGCCCCGTGCCCACTGGATGCTGCATAGCCCAATCTTTGCCACCGTTAGCTTCATAGGCAGTAGGAGATATGTAATAAATACCGGTTGCTATTTCCACCATAAACGTGCCCTTGGGATTATTGAAATTATACTGTATGGTGTACTCGTCTAGAACATCTATTGACTCCACATCATTAAACGTTGCAGAAGTACCTGCCGCGATGAAGAGATCAGCGTTCCATTTTGCAGCCTCGGCATTCCAGGGCGTGCCGTCGTGAAATTTCACACCCTCTCTAAGGTGAAAGGTCCAGGTCTTCATGTCATTTGTATCTTCCCAGGACGTGGCCAGAATACCCTGATAATCCTGGCTCTCCCACACGTCCGGAGCATATATCGCCAGTCTTTCAAGGACGCAGTATTGAAAGTAAGTTGCTCTGCCGGCTGACTGCGGCGGGTAGCCAAGAACAGTGGGATCCATCGGGGTAATGATACGTAAGGTGCCACCGTACCTTGGTTCTGCAGTCGGTGGTGTAGTAGTAGCGGCAGTGGTAGTAGTCGGGGGAGTGGTAGTAGTTGGAGGAGTGGTGGCGGTTGTTGTTGCGGATTCGCCACAACTACCCAAAATTATGCTTATCAACATTATGGCAATTACCAACGCCGTCATAAAGCGTTTCATTTCACTTCACCTCCTTGTTAGTACCGTGAGTTCGATAATTCACATATTTTAGGAAAATTCACATATAACTCACCTCACTTTTATATTTTTTTATGATCTTGTATCAGGCATCTGTCTAAAGATATATATATAAAGTATAAGTCTAGCACCTAATACGGATGTTTGAGACTATATAACTATTTAAAGAAAAAGTCAACCCCCTTTTCCTTTGGAATCTCGATTAAACACCTACTGAACTTAATTGCCGTCATTTTTAATATCTCCTTTTTTTTATTATCATGGAATGAATAGACAATGTTGTTAACAGTTTTCGTTGAATTATCGACATACATTCAGCCATTGGAGAAAAGAAACTCACCCCGATTTGCCTTTGTTGCTTTTAAGATGATATAGTTTGATGCTAAAGAAAAAGGGGGCGACAATGATTGCAGAAGATAAGCTGGTAGAAATAGTCGGTGCTGGCAATATAAACCGCGAACAGACGATTTTAAAAGAATATTCCCACGACATGAGCTTTGTTTCCCCAATAATGCCGGAATTGGTGGTACGACCGCGGAATACCACGGAAATTCAACGGATTGTCAACCTGTGCAGGCAAAGGCAGACTCCATTAGTACCGGTTAGCTCGGGGGGGCCGCATTTCCGCGGCGATACAGTTCCAGGCACCGGTGGAGCTATTATGGTGGATTTAAGCGGGATGAAGAAAATCATCCGCGTCAGCCGCAAACACCGCGTCGCCATGTTCGAACCGGGGGTAACCTTCGAAGAGCTAATAAAAGCTGTAGCGAAAGAAGGACTCCGACTTAACATGCCACTGCTGCCTCGCCTGACAAAATCGGTAGTAGGCAGCATGTTGGAAAGGGAGCCGGTGATTATGCCGAAATACCACTGGGACATTGCCGACCCACTGGCCTGTACCGAGGTTATCATGGGCACCGGTGACATGATACGTACCGGGGCAGCTGCCGGGGCCGGCACCATCGAGGAACAATGGGCTGCCGGAGGCGCCCAGAAAGAAGCAGCCGGGCCTTCTTCGGCTTCATGGTACCGTGTTGTACAGGGTTCCCAGGGAACAATGGGTATCGTTACCTGGGCATCAGCCAGATGTGAAATCATTCCTAAACTGGAAGAGCCATTCCTGCTAGGTTCAGCAAGACTCGATAAAATTATTGATGCAGCACACTGGCTGATACGACGCCGGCTGGTAAACGAGTGCTTTATTTTAAACAATACTGACCTGGAATCAATCATGGCAAGGAAAGGCGCCGGAGACATCCGGCAGATTAAGACCAAGATACCCCCCTGGGTACTTTTTTTCAATATCGCCGCATACGACTACTTCCCGGAGGAGAGATTGGCCGGTCAGACCAGGGATATGCTGGCGATAATGCAGCGGGTCGGTTTGAACGCGGTCAAGACGCTCGGCAGCATTAAAGCTGTTGAACTGCTAAAAATGGTACAAAACCCATCCACCGAGCCGTACTGGAAGCTGCGTAATAAAGGAGGCTGTCAGGACATCTTCTTCCTGACCATCTACGATAAGCTAGATCAACTGATTAAAGTCATGTATGATGCAGCAGATGATTCCGGTTATCCTGCTTCGGACATCGGTATCTATCTACAACCGATCGTCCAGGGTGTCAACTGCCACTGCGAGTTCAACCTTCCTTACAATCCCACCAGCCGGGAGGAAATCGCCCGGGTGAAAGAACTATCTGCAAAGGCAACCCGAAGCTTAATCGCCGCAGGAGCATTCTTCTCCAGACCGTACGGAGAACTTGCCCAATTTATCATGAGCCGTGATGCAGCTACCGTTGCCTCGCTGAAAAAGGTCAAGGCTATAGCAGATCCTGGAAACATCATGAACCCGGGGAAACTATGTTTCTAATATTAGATTGAGAAGCGAGGGAAAGAGAAATGGCATTAACCGATTATCAGAATGACATGGAAACCTGCTGCCGCTGTTCGGCGTGCAAATTTATCCCTCTGGAAAAGGTGAATGGGTTCAATTATGTGAATGTTTGCCCCAGTATATCCAGATATGATTTCCATGCATACTCGGGGGGCGGTCGGCTGGGTATGGGCGTTGCTTTACTGGAAAATAAACTCGACTATTCGGACAAGCTGCTGGAGATAGTCTACAATTGCCAGATGTGCGGTGCCTGCGATACTTCCTGCAAGTACGCTATGGACATGGAAGTGCTGGACCCGATTAATGAAATCCGTAATAGCTGCGTGGAAAGCGGTCATACGGTGCCCATACTCGATAAATTGATTACCAGCCTGCGCGCCAACGGGTCGATGGTACTGACATCTGGAGCAAAGCGCGGAGATTGGGCTAAAGAGCTTAAAGTTAAAGACTACACGAAGCAAAAGGCCGAGGTAATCTATCACGCCGGCTGCCGAACTTGTTTTGACAGAGATATGTGGAATGTGGCACAATCCGCGATTAAATTGATGCAAAAGGCCGGCATCGATGTCGCCATAGCCCATGAGGAACCGTGCTGCGGCGGACGAGCATACCAGATGGGGTATAAAGAAGACGCCGTCAACCGGGCCAGTCGCAATATGGATGTCATTAAAAAATCAGGGGTTAAAACCCTGGTGACAGGCTGCGCCGAATGCTATCACGCCTTTAAAGTACTTTATGACAAGTTCGGTGTAAAGGGCAGCCTCGAAGTGTTGCATACCACGGAGTACTTCGACCGTCTTATTAAAACAGGTAAATTAAAACCGAATAAAAAGGTTGAACTATCGGTCACCTACCATGACCCCTGCCATCTGGGTCGACAGGGAGAACCCTATATCCACTGGCAGGGAAAACAAATTCCCGGACAAATCATCCTCTTTGACCCGCCTAAAGAGTTCCGCCGGGGTACCTTTGGTGTTTACGAGCCGCCGCGCGATGTTCTCAAGAGTATCCCCGGCATCAAGCTTACAGAAATGGAAAGGACCAAAGAATACGCCTGGTGCTGCGGGGCCGGTGGCGGCGTAAGGGAGAGTAACCCTGATTTTGCCAGATGGACAGCCAACGAAAGAATCAAAGAAGTCAGGGCGACCGGAACCAGTGTAATAGTATCTGCCTGTCCGGGATGTGAAACCAGCTTCAGGGATATCAATAAAGAAAACAGCGGCAGCCTGCAAGTCTATGATGTGGTTGAGTTATTAGCGCAGGCGATTTTATAACGGGAGGAAATGAAGATGGCTTTAACAACAAAACAGTACACAGCCTTTGAGGATATTGTAGGTCAGGATTATATTTCCGGTGAACCGGAAATTCTTTATCCATATTCCTGGCGATCCGGCCTTTATGCCGGACTGGATAAATTCACTCCCCTCTTTGAAGCGGTCGTTCTGCCGCAGAGCACCGGGGAAGTCCAGGCCATTGTAAGGCTATGCAACAAGTTCAAATTACAATTTAAAGCCACCAGCACCAACTGGGGCCCTTATAATGACGCCACCGGACCCGGCATAATCAAGATAGACT
>MGMT01000058.1 GCA_001796525.1 Chloroflexi bacterium RBG_13_51_52
CTTGTCAAAATTATGCAATCCATAGATTCAACGATGCTGGTTTATATGCCGAATTAAGGTTTTACCGAATCTGATGTAACTTTTCAAGCTAATGTATAATGCAGGCAGCGTTTGCTTACGCTTCGGGATTCAGGATACGACCGATAAACAGTATGGCTCCTGTCTCAATATCCCGAATCAGGAAAATATAGGGCCGGTCAATGGTGACGGTAACCGGCTCTTCCGGCTTCGGGCCTGGCGCGGAACCCAACATAATGACGGCCGTGGCCGCAGCAGCCTCGGTGCCGTTTTCATCCACGGAAACGAAAGCCTTGTGCACAACGTCGCCGATGAATAAATCACTATTGCCCGTTATGCCGGAGAAATCGGCACCACCCGAAAACGCTTCTGCCATACCAAGTGCGGACAGTGCCTGCTTGAGACTAAAATCCGATTCGAACTCGAATTTCGGCATTGTTAGCTTAACTCGCTTGCCCTTGAGACTGCTGAAAATCCTGTCCGCCTGCCGGTAATCAAGGCTGTTTTCAAACTCGGTAAACTTGCCTTCAGCCGGCAGCAGTATGACCATCGAAAGCTCCCCGCCGTCGTACGGCAACTCCACTGCCTGGTAATTATCTCCTTTAGCATATCTTAATGACTCGGTCTGCTTCATCATAGGCACGGTAACGCTCCCGCCGTCGAGCAGGTAAAAAGACAGGTTCTCGGTCGCTTCTTCATAGAACTGGTTCTCCCAGGCCGCGTTGAAGTAAATAGCATTGGTCAAGACAAGCCGCGTGAGAGGGGTGATGCCGCCCGGAGCTATCAGGTTTTGAATCCGTTTTTCGGTCTGCTCGTTGACCCAGTCATTGATGGTTACACGCGATTTATCGGGCTCAGAGATGAAGTCCAGAATCCTTAGTCCGGCGCCGTAGTTCTCGGCCAGGGTATCCAGAAAAGCCACTTTAAATCCATAGCCTTTCTGCCCCCAGATGGCATTTACCACGTTTAGCCGGAAGCCTTCATCGTCCTTGCCCTCGGCACCCTCACCGCGTTTGGCAAGCTCACTATCCAGCCAGTTGAAGGCGGGGTGAAGCTTCTCCTGCGACAGGTTAAAGTGAAGGGCTGTCGCCATCAGCGCCGCTGTAGTGCTGCTGGCACCGGCATAGGTCATGGCTAGCGCCGCCGAGATGCTGTAAGGCGAGTAAAACAGGTTGCCTTCACTGGTTTTCAATTTCTGGTAGAGGTCGAAGGCAAATGCTCCATTACCATCGGTCAAGTCAGTTTGATCGCTTTCGGACACCTCCAGCTCTACTATACGCATCTTTTCCGATTGCAGCGTGGCGCCGGATGCCAGCACCACCGCGTCTGAAACTTCTGATACGTTTGCAGGCTTGCAGGTTGAGAGCACTACCAAAATGGTTATGACTAGTACGAGGAATGCCTTCTTCATCCTGTTTACCTCATATTCTTTACTTCATATATTTACTAAGTATAACGTTTAAAAGCGTTTTTAGTTAGGGGGCTGAATTCATATCAAACAAAATGGACTTGTGTGACAGTCACAATTTACTTTATTGTGACATTACGGATAAATACTATATATATTCGCTAATGCTTTGAAATATCCTTCAGTCGTTGTTGTAAATCAACCCTGACATTTTCGGGGATTACGTAAAAATGCTCCTTTACAATCTTTGCCACAACCTCAGTAGCTTGGTCTTTTTCAGAAAGCTTAAGCAATAGTTTATTTCTTATATCGTCAGGGAGCTCAGCAAAATTATTAGCCACCATTAAAGCCACGGCCCTAGCTGCCTGGTCTTTTTCGGAAAGCTTAAGCAATAGATTATTTCTTATATCGTGAGGAAGCTTATTGAAATTACTAGCCACTCTCCAAGCTACCTCCCTAGCAGACTGGTCTTTTTCAGAAAGATTAAACAATAGTCTATTTCTTATATCATCAGGAAGCGTATATAGGTTATGAGTCACTGCATCAGCCACAGCCTTAGCAGCTTGGTCTTTTTTAGAGAGATTAAACAATATCTGCCCCACATTAGCAGGGAGTTCAGTAAAATTATTTGCCACCATGAAAGCCACAGCCTTAGCAGCCTGGTCTTTTTCGGAAAGCTTAAGCAATAGATTATTTCTTATATCGTGAGGAAGCTTATTGAAATTATCAGCTACTGCATAAGCCACAGCCCTAGCAACCTGGTCTTTTTCGGAGAGATTAAACAATATCCGCCCCACATTGTCAGGGAGCTTATCAAAATTATTTGCCACCGTCAAAGCCACAGACCCAGCAGCCTGGCTTTTTTCAGAAAGCTTAAACAATAGTTTATTTCTTATATCGTCAGGGAGCGTATACAGGTTATGAGTTACAGCATAAACCACATGACGAGCTGCCCGGTTATTTTCTGAAAGATTAAACAATATCTGCCCCACATTAGCAGGGAGTTCAGCAAAATTACTAGCCACCATCAAAGCCACGGCTCTAGCAGCCTGGACTTTTTCGGAAAGTTTAAGCAATAGATTATTTCTTATATCGTGAGGAAGCTTATTGAAATTATCGGCTACTGCATAAGCCACGGCTCTAGCTGCCTGGACTTTTTCGGAAAGCTTAAGCAATAGTCTGCTGAAAATCTCTTTATTTATCCGGCTGGGATAGCCATTCTGACTAAGAAGATGGCCCAAGGCTTTGGAATATGAAGGATGCGAAAATTGTATTACTTGATATATGTGTTCATCAATTTTAATCTTGCTAATCTTAATCTTATCATCTATGAACCATTTCAGAACTATATCGAACTCTAAAGGAGCTTTTTTAAAATCCAATTTTCCTATTAGTTCCCGGTAAACTGTTCGAACAAAATCGACCTCAAAATATTCAGAAATGTATGGGAATAATAAGAATGCTATTTTATCTTCAGTCATACACTCTATTTCTTTGGCAAAAGCCTTTTCGGCAGGTTCTGACTTCTCGACTATTTTCTCTTCTAGCTCCGCTTCCCTTTTTATCTTGGAAGTAGCGATACAGAAATCTTTAATACTTAGAGGTGTAGGCAAGAACTCTTCATGACTTATTTTATCCAGAACAAACTCCTTAAGTTCTTTGTTTCCAAACCAAGCGCAATTTACTTCCTCAGCCCATGTAAGAAGCATCTTCTCTCTTTGTACTCTTTTATAAGATGGTTTCTTGATATTAATTTTTTCTTCAAATCCTCTAAATTCGGCAGATAATTGCTGGTTACCAAAATCCTTAAACACTTCTTCTCTCGAGGTTATTATTACGTAGGCATCATCTATCTGTTTGATAGTCTCCAGTACGGTCCCAATTCCTCTTTCTAATATCTCGGTCCCTTCATACTCCGTTTTTCCGAAAGGGTCCTCCAGGTAAACGATGCATTTTGGCGTCAGTTCAGCTCCTATGTCTTCGAGTGATTTCCTTACTTCAGTCCTTTGTTCCCTTTCTGTTCCTCTATTCCATTTTGGCTGGTAGTCCTTTTCGTAGTATTCCCACATCAGTCTTACAGCCGTATACGTTTTCCCATATTCCGGAGTACCGGTAATAAAAACTATTCTCTTTTTCTCTAATGTCTTCTTAATGACCTCAAACTCTAAAGGAGGTATAAATATGTCATCAATCCTGTGATACAATCTACTGCCTGGTAGATTTATCTTCTCGAGGAAGTCAAAAACTCTACCTCTTCTCTGAAATTTATCCAGGTCGGCCAAATAGAATTCGACATCTTTATATATGATTTGTGTACATATCTTTTTATCTAGAGGCTCTAATTCCAGGTAAGCTGGTTCGGTAAAAACAATGAAAGTGGAGCTTACCGATTGACCAGGGTTTTGCTGTTCGTACCATTTATGGTAGTAATGAACAACAGGAGTCTTGAGGAATTTGATAACGTCATCTTGAATGACGAGCCCCGGTCCCTGGAGATTTGCTTCTTTACTGAACTCTGCGGTTCCCACTGCAATCTCTAGTGGTATTTTCTTATAGTCTTGGTATTTGGTTTTGTGGTCCAAAATCTCAAAGATACATGTGAATACTTTGTCAAGGTTATCCGCAACCAGAAGCCAGTCATCACTTTCGCCATATTTTTTCCCGATAATCTCTCTCTTTGTTTCAAGAGCCTCCACCTTTTTTTTAATGACCCCAATAAAGTCGTCTCTTACCCCGTCTGGAGTAACACGTGACTTACCAGCAATTTCCTTTGCTAGCTTATCGAAACCCAGAATGTCTAAGTAGATAAGATACTTTTTCTCGCCCATTTACGTAGTCCCGGTTTCTCAAGAAAGAGAGCTTTGCTATTTCAAGTAATGATACCAGACTTGAGGTCAATATGCTAAATACCTTATCGGACTTGTCAAATTATAGCATCGATTTGGCTGTTAATAGGAAAGCAAATCATAGCTATGTCAATTATATAGAACCAGAGCGCCAAGTGGAGAAGAAATAAAAAGCCAATGCTTGAGTCTTATAAAATCCGGTATTTCGTGCAAGCGGCTTAACAAGGGGTGAGAGTACACGATAGTCAGTTTTGTACAATTTTAACCCGGCACAAGCCCAGTATTCTGGAAAGTTCAGACAAGATTTACTCTGCTTTCTCGATACTTTTATCAATGGAGGCTGTCAGAGTAATAAAAGCATGTCCGCAGGAGAAGGCCAGATTGAATGCACTTACACGCTATTGGTATTTGACAGAAAGTCATTTGGCGAGTAAAGTGTTCAGCGTAAGTACTATTGACACATACAGGGGGCGCAAAAACCAGTAGAAACATTAGGAGGATGCGGTAATGATTGATAAGATATTTATTCGGTCGGTAATTATTTCCTTAATCATCGTGATACTCTCTATCGGTATGCCGTCGGTGGCCGGCGCCGCTGAAACAGCGGCTTTACCCTATACATCTCCTGAGATAGAGATTGCCAAGGGCGGGACCTGGACTACCGATATTCAGGTAACGTCGACTAAAAACTTGTTCGTAACTCTCCAAAAAACCTCGCTCGTTAGTTACGGAAATAGCTGGGACGGCGAGCTATCAATTGAAAGCGGCGGGCGCGTTATTGCCAGTACTGAAAGCTCCCATGACTCTATGGTACAACTGGTAAACCCCCAACCCGGAAATTATACGATTAAAGTCCAGGCCGACCAAACTGGTAGCGGTATCGTTTCTGCCCGTACGGCGCTACCGCAACTCACTTTCGGCGATTGGGTCATCGGAACAATCCATTGCAGCTACGGCTCTACGTGGTATCAACTGGAAGTACCGAACGGCTTGGAAGGAATTTATTTTGAAGCTGAAGCAATGGGACTATGGAGCCAGTTCGATATATATTACCAGGAATATAGAGAAGGCGAGCACTGGGTCAGCCAACAGGGAGTATATACCTCGGAGGAAATACGTCGTCCCTCTTCCGGAACATATATCGTCCAGTTCACAGATTCCGCCATGCTCTGGACGGGAAACGATTGGAGCAGCGACCAGAGCCGGGACGTGCTTATCAAAGTCAGCACGATGACGAAATACAGCGGTGTATATTTCCCCCTGGGAGAAATATCATTCGCTGATGAAGCTATCGATTATCAACCCGGGGACCGAGCGGATTACCCGTGCAACAATCCTTCGGCAGCTTTTGGACCTCCCGATTATTATGACGATAAGAATGAGCTCTTTTGTTCACTAGGAGACGGCGGTACTTATACCGTTAAGTTTACTGATAATTATCTGATTGATGTTGAAGGATATGACCTTTACATTTTTGAAATCGGGGCGGTGGAACCTTTCAGGGTTGAGATTAGTCAGGACGGCACCCGGTGGATCGACTTAGGTGTCGTTGAAGGCCAACCGACAGAACTGGATATCCATGGGAAAGTTCAGCCGGGAGAAAAATTCAGCTATGTCAAAATGACCGATGTCAACGCCGCGTTAACGATATATCCCTGGGCGGGCGCCGATATCGATGCCGTCGGAGCCATCGGAGCGCGGGAAACCTCGTTCGCCCCGACAGGCTATCAACCCCTTATAAACAGCCTTTCCCCCGCCGGGGGTGGCAATACCGGCCCGGTAACAATGGAGATATGGGGAGGCTGGCTCGATGCCAATGGAACGGTAGCCTTAAGTCGCCCCGGCTACCAAGATATCGTTGCGCAAGATGTACAGGGTAGCCCGGATCTCACGATGCTTACGGCATCCTTCGACCTTGCCGGTAAGGAACCCGGCGATTGGACACTAACGGTTGCCAATCCGGACGGTAAAACAGCTATTGCCACGAGTTCTTTTTCGATAGAGCAGGGCGGTAAATCTGATATATGGGTGGAAATTCTCGGGCGCGATAAGATAAGAATCGATAGGCCGCAGACTTTTTCCATCAGATACGGCAACCGCGGAAATGTCGATGTCGAAGGTGTACCGCTGTGGATTGGGGGCATTCCTTCCGGGGCGGAGGTAAAACTAAACTTCACTGTCTCGCAGCTGGATGATACCCTGGCGCAGAGTGGTATCGATGCCAGTGAAATTCCGGATTATTACGATATCGATGGGCAAATAGTGGTCCCCCTTATCGTGCCGATTATTCCCGCGGGCTCCTCCGGTTCGCTCTCTATACAAATTACCGTCCCGCGGGACTATCAGCCGTTCCAGCTTCGTGCCTGGACTAATCCGCCCTTTTTCCAGTCCAAGGCTTCTACCAAGCTGGTCAATTGTCTTATAACCCTGATAAAACTTGCCGCAAACCTGACCCCCGGCGAAGCCTGCGTCGTGTCGGTATTCGAGACGCTGTCGAAGACCTTTTTCAACTTAATTGATAAAAATAATTACTACAGCTATTCCCATATGTTGTTAAGTATGATCGCCAAATGCGGCGCTGTATTAACCGGCGTCGAAGCGGCTCGTATCATATATGTCGCAATCGATGCGCTTTTAACGACCACCACGTTGGAAGGATGCATTGAAGCTTTTACCGAATTATCGGAATCTACTTTACCAGTTGAACCGGTCGATTCCACAACACCGGAGGACAAGTACGGTCCTGCTGGTTTCGACCCACCCGGTACCTCTTCTGCCATGCGCCAGCGGTTTGTCTCTATATCTCAAAATCTGTACTATAAGGTCGAATTCTGGAATAAAGAAGACGCCAGGGCTCCCGCTTATGATGTCCTCGTCGAAGACCAACTCGATGCCGACCTGGATTGGAGCTCGTTTAGGTTCGAGGAAATCGGCTTTCTCGATTGGACGGTCGAACTGGAGCCCTGCCAGTACTTTAACGTGAATGTCGATACGCGCCCGGCGCAAAATCTGATCGTTAACATTGAAGGGGGTTTTAACCCTGAAACCGGTAAAATAAAGTGGCTGTTCCGTTCGCTCGACCCTGATACGATGAACACGCCCGACGACCCGATGGCTGGGTTCTTACCCCCGATTACCCAAAGCGGCAACGAAGTCGGCTGGGTCTGCTATTCGGTTTACCCTAAGTCGGATTTAGCTAACGGTACAAAGCTGGAGAACCAGGCCTTCGTCGAGTTCGACCATCAGGGTGACCTGCTCAACCACCCCGCTCCCAAGGAAGGTCCTTTTATTAATACCATTGATTCCACCGCGCCTGTAAGCGCTGTTACCGGGAAGAGAGACGGAGATCAAATTGCACTGACATGGGAAGGTGATGACCATAATGGCTCCGGGGTCAAACGTTACACCATTTACGTCTCAAAGGATGGCGGTAATTACGAACCCTGGTTAATCGACACCGCGGAAACGTCGGGCGTATATCTTGCGGAATCCGAAAGTACCTATGCGTTCTATAGCGTCGCTGTTGACAATACCGGCAATGAGGAACTGCCCCCTGATAACCCCGACGTAACTTTATCTCCCACCAGCAGCCTGTTGATATGGTTTATCATCGGTGGTGCCGTTATCGTTATCTTTATTGTAGCGGTGGTGCTTCTCAAGCGCCGGCGTTAAATACCATAATAATATCGGTCAAGATATGATTTACCGGGTGACTGTGGGTAAATGTAACTCTATTAGTTATAAATAAAGTCACATGCAATGCGATAATCTACTCGGTTTCCTTGTCCGCAATTATGGCTCTTTTATCCAACTGGACATTTCGTCAGATTATGACATAGTCGGTGGTACAAGACAGTCTCTCATATATTGCTTAAAACAATGAAAGGGAGTAGAATACTCGGCACAATGCTAAAGCTATTTTCAGCATAGAAGGAGACGAGATATGAATAGTTGGAAAAAACCGCTCATCCTTCTTTTCGCTTGTATACTTGTTTTATCGCTTATAGGAATATCCGGTTGCGTACCTTCTGGGTATAGAGAAGCTGCAGTTCATTATAACCAGGGGAATGCGCTATTAAATCAAGACAAATACGATGAGGCAATTGTCGAGTATAATCAGGCACTTGAGCATGATTCAACTTTCGCTTCTGCTTATTACAATCGTGGTGTAGCTTACTTCAATAAACTGGAGTGGGACCTGGCTATTGCTGATTTTACAAAGGCTATAGAACTAGACCCAGGGGACCCCGACGCCTATTTTAATCGTGGCTTAGCTTACGAAATTAAAGAACAAAATAATTTGGCTATAGCCGACTACGATAAAGTCCTCAAGTTATCCAAGGATGCTAACCTGACTCAAAAAGCCGCCAACAGGATAGGTAATCTAAATCAAACTGCGTCAGGAACGATACCGAACGTGCAGATATTCCCCAGCCAGGTTACCGTCGACCTCGACTGGCCCGTTCTCTTGCTCCGTGCAGATGTAAATAGCCTGGCTATTGAGGCGAATAGTGAGAAGTATAGTGTCGAGTGGTATTATAATCATAAGCTGATTTCAACTGAATCCTGCCTGACGGAAGAGCCGTTCATCAACGCCATCCATAACCAGAAAGGGACTTACACCATCGACCTAGTCGTTAAGGATAAGGCGACCGGGGCAGTAGGTACGGCTCATTCGATAGTTATAGCGGAGAAGCAGGAGCCAATAATTATAGCGGCCAACCACTGGGTGTCAGCAATACCTGGCGAAGGCTTGAAGATATGGAAAGTAACCTTAGAACAGACCTGGTGGGGATATGACGTTGACCTGCGGATTGTAGGCAACACAGGCACACTTACCTCGACTTTAATGACGTTTTCACCGAGTGTACCTCAAGAATTACGAGAGGGGGTAGGAGAAGCACATACTACCTCAATTGAGAATGCTAAAGACGACGGGACGAACATTGAATTCTACTTTATCAACGGGGCAACTACCGTCACGTTCCAACTCACCCGTACCACGGACGGTCACCTCAAAGGCAGCTACCATCTGGTTGATAAGGGAGGAGAAACATGGTCGCCATCAGAATGGGCAGGCACAGTAGACTTGGTGCCTGCCCCCTAAGCAGCTACCAGTTTTTCCAGAAGCGGGAAAATCCAAGTTAACAAAAAGTCACCCTGTTAAAGCAAATTTACACCGCTAGCCGGTCAAGTCCCGCTTGCGGAAAAGATAGAAAGCTATCACGATGAATACCAGGTCATAGACGGCAACTATGACAAAGGCTTGAGGCGAACCAGGCAGCTCACTGGAATTGCCTAACATCGGAATTTTTGGTGCGACTTCGCTAAGGGCGTTGATGGCATTGACATTAACGGTAGGCAGATAATCCGGTATATTAGCCATCCAGCCGCCAGCGAGTCTCAATAAACCAGCAATCATGGATTCCAGAAAGAATTCGCCGATGCCCAGAACAAGGCCCGGTATGGACGAGCGCCCGATTACGGTAAAGAGGAATCCGATTAGCACGTAGGGTATTAACACGTAAAATGAACGCCAGAACTGAAGAAACTGGTCCCAAATGTATCCCCCGGTGACGAAGCTGAAGTTAAATGCGTATCCGCCGATGGCGGTGGTAATCAAACTCATGACAAAGCCGGCGGCGATACCGGCGACCATACCTATCAGCATCAGAATACCCACGGCAATCAACTTGGCACCAAGCAACTTGAAACGGCTTTCACTACAAATGAGCATGGTCCTTATCGTGCGCCAATTGTATTCAGTACCTATAGAGCTGGTGATGAGAATCACTGACAGGATAATGCCGAAGGGGAACAATATGGACAAGACAAAGGGGATAACCATGGGAAATCCCAGCGTCTCCCGATAGCCATGTATGGGGAGGGAATTTTTTGATATAATTAGCACCACTACATAGAAGATAATCACAATCCCAATCAGCACAGACAACAGCACCCAGGTCATGGAGCGCTTCCGCAGCTTGAAAAGCTCGGCTCTGATTAGTCTAGTCACCGCTATCACCGCCGGTTAACTGCAAGAATACGCTTTCCAGGCTGTTGCCGCGGGGCCATTGGTTCATGCTGAGAACACTGGTGATTTGATGTGCAAGACGGTGGTGAGAAACTTATGCGGAGGGCCCGACATTAAGACAGTCGCTAAGGAGATCACGGTCAATAATAATCGTGGCGTGGTGTTGTACGGTACCACAGTGCTAGCCGAGGGTATAAAAGAATCCCGGCAGCTCACCGAGTGCCGGGATAGAATTGTGAAAGCACTTGAGATACTGAAGGGGAGTCCTGAAGCCATGCAGGTGCTGAATACCTTTCAGCAGATGGAGTAGTTCCTGCCCAAAGTAAGGAACGAATTACGTACTACACGGTTGCTGGGCGTGTTGCCCGATCAGTGTCGCATCTGCCATCAGTTTGGACTATAGAAAGGGGAAAAAGACATGAAGGTAGCGTTTGTACGCCAGAGTCAGCAGTGAAGCTCAAGATGTCAGCCTCTCTATCTCAGCGCAACTGAAGGCGCTCAGAGAGTACGCGGAAAGAAACGGCCATGTCATCGTTCGTGAGTTCGTCGATGAAGCTGAATCCGGCCGTAGTATTTTGAAGCGGACGGCTTTTCGTGAAATGGTGTCGCTGGCCAAAAGCTCCTTGAAGACTTTCGATGCTGTTCTTATCTGGAAATATTCTCGCTTTGCCCGCAACCGGGCTGATTCTATCGTTTACAAGACTATCCTTCGCAAGCACAGCGTGCAGGTAATCTCCATCACCGAACCGGCAGATAACAGCCCGCCCGGTAGGCTCATGGAGGCTATCATCGAGGACCTGGATGAGTTTTACTCAGATAATCTGGGGGGAAGAAGTCACCAGGGGTATGCGGGAGAGTGTTTCACGTGGGTTTTACCTGTCCAGCAAAGCCCCCTATGGTTATCGGAAAATTCGGGTTAAGGACGGTGTTAAGGAACGGACCAAACTGGAGATTGACCCATCCCAATCACAGATGGTGATTTCTATCTTCAACGATATCCTCTCGGGCAAGGGGCTTATCGAGATCGTTCGTGAATTAAACCGGAAAGGAATAGTCAGCCCGAAGGGCAGAGGCTGGAACAAGACAGGACTTTATGCCATAGTTCACAATGAAATCTACACTGGGACTTTTGTTTGGGGACGCCACAGTAAACGGGGAAATCCTCCTCTGAGAGCTGAGAACGTCTTTCCGGCGCTCATCAGCAAGGAAGTCTTTGATAGGGTTCAGCATTTGATGGGAGGCAGGGCACCCATGAAAGTGCACCCCAGACGGGCGGCCAGCCGATTTTTGCTGAGTGGCCTGGCTGTATGAAAGGTTTGGTGTCTATTCTTGACATCCGACCTCAATTACTTATACAGTCTTGGCATTGGGATAATGCGGGTCAAGTCATTAGTTTTCGAGATAGAAGGTGAATAAGAGATGTACATTTATTCAACACTTGAAAACACATCAGTTCAAACATTGTTTCTTGCATATTTACAAGCATTTGAAGATTTCCCATCAACAAAAAATGTATCCATTGAATCATTTCAAAATATGCTTCAAATAAGGGGATACATTCCAGAAATTTCTTTGGGTGCGTTTGAAAA
>MGMT01000059.1 GCA_001796525.1 Chloroflexi bacterium RBG_13_51_52
ATGTGGGCGTTATAAAGCCACAGCTCGCCGCGCTCGGGGCGGACGTATGCGTCGACCAGGCTGACCCTGCCCTGCCGCACGCTCTTTATTTCCGAGCCGGTTAGAGCGATGCCTGCCTCCAGGCTGTCGCCGATAAAGTAGTTGTGATAAGCCTTTTTGTTGGTAGCGATGTTTTTAATAGCCATATCTATTTAGATTTTACCACAAGGGAATTGTTTTGCGTTTTTTAATATTTTTTTTCAATTATCTTTAGCTATAAACCGTAGCTGAATTGTTTTTAATTGTTTTGAATTGTTTTATGTAAAATAGCTAACCGATTTCAGCCGGCAGTATCAGTATAGTGTAGGGAGGAAGTGTTGTAAATAGGGTTTTGTCATATTGACGATACTCTCCCCTGCCCCTCTCAAACTCAAGTACCTGTTATGCCCTTTTTTCATTTGTTTGAGAGGGGGTTGTGATTGAGAGGGGGCTGCGCCCCCTCTCGCTAAGCACTCCCGCTTTTGATAAGAAGAGGGGTGATGTATAATGAGGTAAAAATAACTGGCTGGGAAAATGATTTATTATTATTGGTAATATAGTATTAAGTTTTATAAATATGCAAAAAGTATGGATACAAGTTCAGATAAAATGAAAATTCATCCCAATTTATGTATGGAGTAAATTCATGGATCCTTTATATATTATTATTATAGTTTTTGGAGTTTTTGTTCTTATCGCATCTTATAAAAATTGGGACTGGTTTTTTAAGAGGGTAAATCCGTTTGGTATACCACTATTACAACGAAAAGGATTAAGGGTATACTATGCTATTAGTAGTTTAGTAATTATTGGAATTGGTGTTTATTTTTGGGTAACAAAATAAGAAAACATGGTCAAGTTATACTTGACTTATATGCTTTTATTCTACGGTCACGGTTTTGGCGAGGTTGCGGGGGAAATCGATGGGGCAGCCGCGCTCTTTAGCGACGAAATAGGCTAAAAGCTGTAGCGCGGTGATGTTGACCACCGGCGAAAACAGGGGATCGACGCGGGGTATGGTAATGACCGAGTCCGCCAGGTCCGGCATGACATCGTCATCTTCATTCGCTAAAACGATAACCGGCGAGTGCCTGGCTTTAATTTCCTTGATGCTGGTGACGATAGGCTCGTAGGTATTGTCCTGCGTCACTACAGCGACCACCGGAGTCTTTTCCCCGAGTAAAGAGAAGGGTCCGTGCTTCAGTTCGCCGGCAGCATATCCTTCAGCGTGGATATAGGATATTTCCTTAAGCTTCAGAGCGCCCTCCATCGCTATGGGGTAATTTATGCCTTTGCCGATATAGAATACGTTATCGTAAGCCGCCAGTTTCTTGGCATAAGCGGCGATTTCAGCTTCATTATCCAGGACCTGCTGGACTTTTACCGGCAGCTGCCGCAACTCCAGCACGAGTTCATCCAGTCGGGCGGCATTCACGCGGGCATAAGGCAAAGCCAACCAGTATAAAGCAATAAGCTGCGCGACGAAAGTCTTGGTGGCTGCCACGCATATTTCCGGTCCGGCGCGGGTATAAATCGTCCTATCGGCGGCGCGGGTAACGCTGCTGCCTACCACATTGGTGACGGCGATAACCCGGTTGCCGTTTGCCTTGAGTCGTTTAATTGCCTTGAGAACATCCAGGGTCTCGCCTGACTGGGTGATAACAATCGCCTGATTACCGGCGGGGGACTGGCCGCTAAGGCTAAATTCGTCAGCCATCTCGACCCTCACGGGAACGTTGACCAGGTCTTCAATGATGTACTTGCCGACCAGACCGGCATGATACGAGGTGCCGCAGGCAAGGATTATAATGTTCTCCAGACTGCCGCCCCCCATCCCCGTAAGGTCAGCCGCAGTTTCCGCCTTCGAGAGATAGTCGGTAAGGGTATCGCGGATGACCTTGGGCTGCTCGTGGATTTCCTTGAGCATAAAGTGCTCGTAGCCGCCCTTCTGGGCATCTTCCATGCTCCATGAGATTTCATGCACCTCACGGTCGATAACGGCGCCGTTTTGCTTTACTTTAACATCGCTGGCGGAAACGACAGCGATATCGCCGTCTTCCAGATAGATAACCCGGCTGGTATAGTCCAGCAGAGCCGGCACGTCCGATGCGATTAAGTTCTCGCGGTCGCCGACACCGATAATGAGCGGACTGTCTTTACGGGCTGCGATCAAACGGGACTCGCCAGCCATAATGGCAATCATAGTATAGGCGCCATCGATTTCACCCACTGCCATCTCTACGGCTTTTTCAAAGTCGCCGTCATAATACTTTTCAATAAGGTGAGGTATTACCTCGGTATCCGTTTCCGAAGCCAGGACATGCCCCTCTTCCGCCAGCATCTCACGCAACCGGGAAAAGTTATTAATCGTCCCGTTATGGACAACGGCAATCTTCCCGGCGCAGTCGGAATGAGGGTGGGCGTTAATTTTAGACGGCTCGCCGTGGGTTGCCCAGCGCGTATGCCCGATACCAACCTTACCGTTATGCGGCTCAAGTATTTTAGCCAGAGCCTTTACCCGGCCGACGTCCTTATAGACCTCAATGCTTTTATTGGCGATGGCGATACCGCAGGAATCATAGCCGCGGTACTCCAGCTTGCCTAAAGCATTCAGCAGAATCGGCTGGGCTTTTTTATCTCCGATATATCCGACGATGCCGCACAATTTATCTAAATTCCTTCTTTAAACCAGTCAATATACCAGGCTGCGGTCGGGCAGGCGACCGCTTAGCAGCTTCATAATCTGAATCTGGCAGTAATTACCAACGATAGCCCCGGGCTGCACGGTGACGTTACTTTCAACCTGGCAGTCCTCGCCCATGATAACGCCGACGCTTACCGACGGGCTTTCATCATTGACCCTGATTTCGCTGGGGCCGCCGAGGGCGGTAAAACGCCCCTTGATAACACAACCTTTATCAATAATAGAGTCGCTGATAAAACAGCCGGGACCTAGGTTGACATCGTTGCCGATAACGCTGTTTTTAATCTGGGTAAACGAGGAAATAACCACATTATCGCCGATACTCGTGGATGGCATAACGCAGGCATGGGGCCCGATATCGCAGCCGCTGCCGATAACCGCGGGACCGTAAATACAGGAGCCGGCGCGAACGACCGTGCCCTCGCCGACCACTACCTTCCCCTGTAGAGTAACGCCGTCTTCTATTGTGCCACCCAACCCAACTTCGATGTTCTGAAGAATAGCGTTATTGAGGCTGATGATATCCCACGGATATATCACGTCGAGCCAGGTGCCATCGGTCTCCAGAGCCTTGACAGAATAGCCTTCGGCAATCATATTATTCAATACGCTGGGGATATCGAGGATATTGTCCGTGAATTTAAAAACATCTTTAGTAAAGGCATAGATGCCGGTATTGACCAGATTACTCCCCGCCTCCTTGGGTTTTTCAACAATCCCTTTTACCTCATCACCATCAATATCCACCACGCCATATCTTTCCGGGTTACTCACCCTTTTGACCAATACAGCGTCAGGTGCTATGCCGGAAAAATCAGCGATGGTGTGAGCCTCGATGAGGTTATCCCCGGGCAAAACCAGGAATTCGTCACCAACGACATCCTTAACCAGAGAAAGCGCATGAGCGGTGCCCAGTTGCTGCGCTTGAGTAACATAGGTGATATTAACGCCGAACTCTTCACCGGAACCCATATAGTCGAAAACCTGCTCCTTGCGGTAGCCGACCACCAGAATAATATTACGGATACCGCCCAAAGCCAGAGACTCGATGACGAACTGTAATATCGGTTTATCAGCGATGGAAATCATCGTTTTCGGTCGGTTAACGGTAAAAGGCCTTAGCCTCTGCCCCTCGCCCGCTGCTAAAATTACTGCCTGTTTCATAGACCACCCCTCATAATAGCTTTGTATTCGGTAAAATATTCCCCCTTGCCACTACCCCCGGGCCGATAAAGGTGTTATTGCCGATAACAGTGCCCACGTTGATGGAGGAATTAATCCCGGTCTTTACGTTATCGCCGATGATAGCCCCCAGCTTACGCCGCTTGGTGTCGATGCCGCTTACATGGATATTCTGCTCGTCGAGTCGCAAGTTGGCAATCTTGGTGCCGGCGCCGAAATTGCAGCCTTCGCCGATAACGCTATCGCCGACGTAGTTCAGATGAGGCACATCGGTGCTGCTCATGATGATGGAATTTTTTACCTCGACGAAGGCGCCTATATGGCAGTCGTTGCCGATGGTGGTCGAGGGGCGGATATAGCAGTTTGGGCCGATGCGGCAATCATCGCCGATAATGACGGGGCCTTCGATATATGAGCCTGACCTGACGACCGTGTTCCTGCCGATAACGACGGCCCCCTTTAATATTACGTTTTCTTCCACCTGGCCAAGGTTTTGCGATTCCAGCGACGCCATGACGGACTCGTTGGCGCGCAATAAATCCCACGGGTAACTTAAATCGAGCCAGGACTTCAACTGGATATAATGGAGTCCAGACTTGCCGCCCATTAAAATCTGCAGCGAATCGGTTATTTCATACTCGCCGCGCGGCGACTTTTCCGTGTTCGAGATAGCTTCAAATATTTCAGGAGTAAAAAGGTATAAACCGGCATTAGCCATAAGGGTGGGCGGGCGCCGGGTCTTTTCATATAAACCGACTACTTTATCTCCGGACAATTCGACAATGCCCAGTCCGCCCGGGTCTTTCACCTCGATAACGCCCATGGTATTGTGGGTATTTTTCATCAGCCGCTTGATGTCTGCGCGGTTGATCACAACATCACCGTTAATAACAAGGAAATTACCGCCGACCACAGCGGACACCATGCGGATAGCGTCAGCCGTACCGAGCTGTTTCCGCTGCTCGGAATAGTCGATTTTTACCCCCCATTTTTCACCATCCCCGAAATAGCTGCGTACCTGTTTGTCACAATAGCCGACGACAAAGACAAACTCCCTGATGCCAGCCCCTTTGACTTCATCGAGGAGGTGTTCCAGGATAGGTCTGCCGGCAACCGGCAACATTACCTTGGGCCTGGTGGCGGTAAGGGGGCGCATACGCTTACCCTCACCGGCCGCTAATATAACCGCTTTCAACTTGCTTTAACTCCGATATCCACAGATTCTTTGATTATTTTAAGACAGCTATCATAAAGCTGGTGGGCGCGGGCTTCGGTTTTAGCTTCAGCGGTAACTCTTATCTTGGGTTCGGTACCGGAGGGACGCACCAGCAGCCAGCCGTCATTAAAATCCAATTTAATGCCGTCGATATTACTGACGGAGAGCGGCTTTAAAGCCATTAGGCTCGACTGTAGGCGCGATATCCGAAAGCCTTTACTGCTGATACTGCCTCGAAACAGGGGATAAACCGGCACCGCATCAACTAGTTCCGAAAGCTTGTGTTCAGCGGCCAGGGCGGCAATTTGCGCTGCCG
>MGMT01000060.1 GCA_001796525.1 Chloroflexi bacterium RBG_13_51_52
ACTCCCACCAGCCGCCCTCGATGCCGGCATGCTCCAGAATGATAGGGACATCCGGCATGGCGACAGCCAGGGTATGCACCCAGAGAGGATTATAGGTGAATTGTGCGCCGTGATAGGCGATGGCGTAACCACCGGGCGTGCCGGTATGATAACGCATGGGGACTTTGTAGGCACGGCAGACTTCCATGACTTTAAGGCAGTTTTTAATAATTTCTTCCTCGGTCTGGAATCGCGGGGGCTGACCCGGTTTCGGTTTACGCATGGGTATCAAGACCATCTCGCCGATGCCGACATATTTGCCGGTTTTCAGCAGGTCAGCGAGGGCGCTGCAAAAGCCGTCAATGGTCCATTCTTCTTCGCCGGCGGCACAACGGTCCTGATATTCCTTGGGCCAGCAGCAGGCGGCGAATTTGTCCGGGTACCTCTTGACCTGGTCGACGTTGTTAGGGTTGGTCATGCCGAAGGCCGGCTCAATGATGCACATGTCCACACCGTAGCACTCCATATCATAGAGCAGGCGCGGCGAGTTGTCATAGGCTTCCATCATGCCCATTACCTGGCCAAGTTTATCGAAGTCCTTGGAGCCTTTCAAGGCTTTCCCAGCAGCATGTCGCTGGGAATGAACATGGGTGTCCACAATAAATCTACCGAGTTTCAATTTTACCCTCCTGATAAATTATTTCTTCTCCGACGGTTAATTTTAGTCCATATTTATTAAAAATAAAATTCTATTTTAAGAAAGGCATTATTACGCCCTTGATATACCCGGGTGTCCTGTTTAAATTGTCATGGAAAGCCTTATCAATATCCTCAAGTTTGTACTTATGAGTGACCAGCTTCTTCATGGGGAAGACACCGTTTTTGACCGCCCACATGGCGCGGACAAGCTCGCTCTGATAGTCCGTGGACATGCCGATGCCCTGGGGACTATAAATAATAGGGCATTTTATCCAGCTGAATAACTCGTAGGTGTCCGGCGTCTGGTGCCAGCCGACCATGATGATTTTTGCCCGGTTGGTTTTTATTACCTCGCCAACCATTTTAACACCCGGTGGATGACCGACCACCTCGATAGCTACATCCACACCCCGGCCGCCAGTGATTTTCATCACCTCGGCAGTAACGTTCACCTTACCGGGGTTCAAGGTGATGGTGGCTCCCAGCTCTTTAGCCAGCTCCAATCTACTGTCGTCAAGGTCAGCAACAATATATTCCCTGATTTTGGGGTGCGCCACCCCTGCGATGATACCCAGCCCCATAAAACCACAGCCCACCTGAAAAACATAGTCGCCGAACTCCGGCGTTGCCGTGCGGGTAATAGAGGTAATACTCATCAGCGGCTCACCCAGTGCATATTCGAAAGGAACGCCATCGGGTATCTTTTCAATGACAGAGCCGTGACCACGGGCAGTGCGGTTGGTGGGGTCACAGGCGGTGTACTCGGCATAGCACTCCGCCGGCCAGAATCCGGTAATTCTATCCCCTACCTTGAATCCTTTAACATTCTTCCCCATCTCTACCACCGTGCCAGTCGGCTCATGTCCCGCCCGCCGCGGGAAGGGGTTTTGTTTTTTCATTTCCTCGCTTTGTGAATCCACGTAACCCGGCATATCGCTGGAACATACCCCGCAGGCTTCGATTTTTACCAGCATTTCATCCGGGCTAATTTTGGGCATGGGGATATCCCTTATCTCAAACTTGCGGGGGGCAACGATAAAGGCAGCTTTCATAGGCAAAATCCTCCTCGGGTGAATATTTACTAGCGAATGTGTTTGTAACTGATTGTACTACTTCAATCCTCGTTGTATCAATTTATTGATGATGCGAGGAAAATACCGCAGTTAAATCGGTTTCAAAAGAAGCTAATTAACAGAACTTTAAGCTACAAGACCGACTAAATTTTTCGATAAAGCCACCTGTTTTGCTCATCAGTAGGAGACATAAAATGCCATAAAGAAACAAACGGCTGCCAGATACGCAATAGTGTCAGGTAGCTATGTAAGGCTTCAACAACCTGATTGAATAATATATCTTTTTCCCCAGGAAGTACATTCTTTGCATAATCATAAACACGGTATTTTTTATAACACTGATCAGACCACATTGTTTCGACTTTATCAAGAACCTTATAAGCGTCGGATTTCAGGGTTTTTCTTAAAGTCAATTCAGGAGTTCCAGACCCACCATTTGTCACTTCGTTCACGAAATTTATATACACACCTGCCCTACGCTTGTGGCGATCCCAGATAAGGTTATCCATAACAATACCTCGAACGAATCGCGGCAAATATTGAATTACCCAATCTATATCACCCTGCGTAACGCGATCAGGATGACGGTCTTGTTTAAAATTAGCTTGATGACAACACCTGTAGGATTTATCTACTGATTTTGAATTGGCGGCAGGAGGAGGTGGTAGGTGCTCAAGCGCTTCATGTAAACGTCTCTTGAGGTGGTCATCAATCCAAAGAATAGGAGACCCGGCATTAGCAAAGGGTGGGAGGGTGCTTATGGACCGGAGAGACATAGTCAGTCCGGCGCCGGAGATAACCTGATTATATGGGTCAGCCCCGATTTCTGCTATTGAATCAAGCCAGTGTTTTGCATCCTTGTAACCAGCATCACCCGGACTAAGTTTCCTAGCCCCGACTGATGAAAAAAAATGTGTACGTATGGCAAAATCATTTAAAAGGTCTTCAGGTTTATGGAAACGGTAATTCCCTGATAAAAAGCGATATTCATTTTTGTTTTTACCATATGGTAATTTATTATGGAAATTTATTAATTTTTGAATGCTACCCCGATTTACAAATACATCTTCATCAAATCTAAGAATCACCTCATCGGTTTCAATATGAGTACCACGTGCCAGCCGGATAAAAGCTTCAACCATTTTTGGTGAATCATAATAGGCATATCTACCACCGCCAAGAAGCAATAGATCCAAATCTTGATTCCGACTTTCAGCAATATCCTGCAAGGCAGCCAGGGTAGGAATAAGCTCGTCAATACCAACTACCTGCACTTTGTCACTTAAACCTTCTACGCGTGCAGCGGTCTCCAATATATTCCTCATGGTCCTTTCTATCATGAGTTCTTTGAAAGGAATATCTCCTCTTGATACCAGTGCCACGTAGCCGTCCATTATGAAAATATAAATAAGGTCTACATTGTTGCATCCACGGTAAGCTCTGAGGCGTTCCTGCCATTCTTCCTGCTGATTTACCTTCTGGGTAGTGGTGACCAAAGGATTATTCCTTTGACGTCCGAAGTGGGTGAATACAATACACTTCATATCAACCTCCATATTCAGGTCAAATTCAGGCATTTTGCTTGGACAGAGTATTATATATTACAATTAATTAATATACAAGCATTATCGTTAGCTAAAGGCAGATTATTTTTGAAGAATCCTGTAGAAAAAGAAATATATCAGTTAGAGATACCGGTTAACCTCGATGTTGAAGCGGTAGTCAAGTGGCTGCGCCTGGGCAGGACCAGCGCCCGACTGGAGGAAGCGGCGCGTGAACTGGCGAAAACGGCACGCAAAATAGCCCGCCCTAAAGCTATTTATAAAATATCACACTCCCGCATCATCGATAGCACGACTGTAGACATCGACGGGACGATATTCACCAGTAAAGTGCTTAACAAACTTCTCCGCAACCGGGACACGGTGTACCCTTTTATCGCTACCGTGGGTAAAGAGCTGGAAGAGCTGCCCATCTCACCCAAGGACATGATGATGAACTTTGCCCTGGACGGAATCAAAACCGTGGTGCTGGTTAATGCCGTCGACTACCTGGCACAGTATGTGAGAGAAAAGAATAATATCCCCAAGTCTGCCCTCCTGAATCCGGGAGAAGTCGAAGATTGGAGAATTACCGAGCAAAAACCGCTTTTCAGTCTGTTTAAAGACACTGAAAGCCGAATCGGGGTATCATTAACGTCCGGCGGTGTTATGAAGCCTATAAAGTCGCGCTCCGGCATCGTCTTCCCTAACGATACTGGATTTTTAAGCTGTCAGATCTGCACGCAACTAAAATGCCCCGGCAGAAGGGCAAAATACGACCCCGAGTTACAAAAGCAGTACCTGGCTTGAAATAAATGAAGCAAAACAAAACAGCTGTTAATCTGCCCACACTACGCCATCCCCCCGATGCCATTGCCATAGATTTAGACGGCACGCTTTTAAATAATGAATCAACACTATCCGAAAGAAATTTTAAGGCGTTAGAAAAGTGCCTAGCAGGTGGTATTCCCGTAGTTATTGCCACCTCCCGACCCGCCCGCAGTGTACGCCGTCTCGTTGGTACTGAAATAATGAGTCGTTGTTCTTTAGTATTGCAAAATGGGGCTATTGGCATAGGTAATCCTCCTTTATCCGGGCATATTAAAGAAAAAATAGCAACGGAGCTTGCACGTGATATAATCACCACTATCTCTGAAATAGAACCGGAGATAAGGATTACCATCGAACTGGAGGGCTATGGGTTCGGGACTAATCACCCGCGCAATCCGGATGAACTCTGGGAAGTCAATTCGGCGACCCCGGATATGCAGTTATCCCTGGAAAAAGCTCTTACTGACGAACCTACTAAAATCGCTGCCGGCGGACTCAATCGCAAGATATCTCATATTGCCAACGCAATCTCAAAACGCTTCGGAAATGACATTTCGGTTGTCCCTTCTAATGAAATGACATTCCTTAATATCACAAGCAAGACAGCCACCAAACAGGATACTTTGCGCAGATTACTCGACTCTCAAAATACATCCCTTGATAACGTCATTGCTTTCGGTGATGATGTTCCAGATATTGATATGCTGTCAGCGTGCGGGATTTCCATAGCGGTCGCAAATGCGGTTCCAGAGGTGAAAGAGGTTGCCGATTACTGCACCGCCAGTAATGATGATGACGGTGTTGCTATTGTCTTGGAGCGAATCATCGAACAGTCTCACTCCCAGTGACTACTGTATTATTAAGCTAACTTGAATATCCGCAGCAACAATTCTATTATAGGGGATAGTATAACTTTACTACTATTCTCAAGGAGGCAGTCATGAGCCCTACTCCCAAAGACCTTGCCATACTGGACAAGTTCAAGTTCGAGAGGAAGCCCGTAGGCGTGAAATTCCTCGCCACCAGACCGAAGGGCTTAAAGCGGCCGGAAAAGCAGCTCGATTTTTGTGAAATGCTGGTCGAGGCACAAAAGGGAAACGCTTTTTATGCTACGAAGGAGGACTTTACCTGCATCGGGCCGCTGCTGCTCGGTATGATAGACGGAGAGCCCATATTCGAAAGCGGACAGGTGGGGCCGAAGCTGGGGGTATTCAGAGACCCCCGCGCCAACCGCCGGATTTATCAATACCTGCCCAAACTGGACAAAAATACGGTCAAATACGTGGCGTTTGCCCCATTGGACAAACTCAACTTCGAGCCTGATTTATTGATAATACTCGCCAACGTGAGTCAGGCAGAAATATTCATCAGAGCCAAGAGCTACTCCACCGGAGAAATGTGGTCGGCAAGGGGGACAGCAGCAGCGGGCTGCGCCTGGCTCTATATATATCCTTTCGTTAGCGGGGAAATGAACATGACGGTCACCGGCTTCGGCTTTGGAATGAGGTCGAGGCGCCTGTTCCCGGAGGGCAATATCCTTATTTCCATCCCCTGGGACAAGCTCCCCCAGATAATCAAGAACCTTGAGGAAATGGAATGGGTCCCCGAGTCTTACACACTGGGAGCGGAGGGCCATAAAAAGAAAGTGGAAAGAATAGTCGCAGAGCTGAAAAAGGAGGAATAAAACTATGGCAGAATCAAAATACGATAAATACATGGTAACGATTCCCGCGACGGGGCGCAAGGGGCCGGGGGCGTGGCTCATGAGCAACGAACTGGTACCCGGCTGCAATGTTAATATCATGTACAACTGGATAAGCGAACAGCCTAAGCCGAATCCCATGCACATGGCGATGGAGTCTCACGATTATGACGAATTTATCCTGAATATCGGCATGGACCCGCAGCACCCGGAGTACCTCGGTGGGGAAATTGAGGGCTACATGGGTGACGAAAGACAGCTAATCACCGCCACAACGGCGCTGTATATACCGAGGAATGTACCGCACGGTCGGGTAAGCTGGAAGAGCTTCGAAAGGCCGCACATCCAGATGGCGATAAAACTATCCGGAAAAATATAGATTTGCGTTAGGAGGCAACATGGCTACCAAATCGCGAGACTATTCCGTTCTCGACAAGTTTAATTTCGAACGAAAGCCCGTGGGCGTAAAGTATATGATAACCAGGCCGGAGGGCATCAAAAGGCTGGAAAAAGAACTCAACTTCTGTGAGATGCTCAAGGAAGCACAGGAAGGCAACGTTTTTTACGTGGGACCCGAGGACTGGGTTTGCGTAGGGGTGGAACAGATGATACTGGGCATGAAGGACGCAGAACCACTGCTTGTCAGCGGCCAATTTGGCGGTGAAGAGGGTCTCTTTTCCTGCGCGAGCGCCTGCCGCACGATGTACCAGTACCTGCCCAGGCTGCCGAAAGACTCGGTGCAATATGTAGCCTTCGCGCCCGTAGACAAACTAACCTTCGACCCGGACGTAGTGGTTATCACCGCTAACCTGATGCAAGCTCAGACTATATTAAGGTCGGTGAACTATTCCACGGGCGAGCCCTTTTCCAGTAAGGCGACTCCGGTGGTTGCCTGCTCCTGGATTTATATCTATCCGGTGGTTAGCGGCGAGCTGAATTACTTTATTACCGGACTGGGACTGGGTATGCAGGCGCTGAATATCTTCCCGCCGGGACTGTTCCTGATATCAGTACCCTTCCAGCGTATTTCTACCGTGCTGGAAAATCTGAAGGAGATGCCCTATAATCCTAAACCCATGCCCGGACCTGGCGGTCCCACCCACCGGAAACGTGTCAATAAAATGATGGCAGATATGCGCAAGAAGATAAAAGAGTAATAATTAATAAAAGCTTTAATTTGAGAGGAGCAACAATGGCAAAATCGAAGTATGGTAAATACCTGGCTACTATTCCATTTCACAAGACGCCGGCGGGGGCATTATTCTCCACCGGGGCTAAGGAAATGGGGGGCTTAAAACTGCACGTCATCTACGCTTGCGCCTATAAGACCGGCATCACCGGCATGTCTACCAAGCCCCACGTGCATAAGTACGACGAAGCCGTATTTTTCATCGGGTCGGACCCGGAACACCTCGATGAACTGGGCGCCGAGGTAGAAATATCCATCGGGGAACTGGGTAAAGAGGAGAAGCATACCTTCGATAAACCGACGGTGCTGATAGCCCCGGCCGGCTTGCACCATTGTCCCATCGTCACCAAGCGCATCGATAAGCCTTACGTATGCATGGCAGTATCGCTTGTCGGCGAACGGAACGACTAGGCCGCATGAAATTCATCGATTTAATATGATTTTATCCGGAGGATAATTATGACCGAGTTCGGATATGCTGGAGAAATTCTGAAAGTTGATTTATCCGATGGCAACATAGCCAGACTGCCTTCTGCCCCATACACCGAAAAATTTCTGGGCGGGAGAGGTCTGGCGGCAAAAATCTACTGGGATACGGTCCCGGTCCAAACCAAGGCTTACGATGCGGAGAATTGCCTGATATACGCTACGGGTCCCGTGTCCGGGTTCACTGGCGTGTCCGGGGGCAGCCGCTGGCAGGTCTGCGGCAAATCTCCCGTCATGGAACCCGAGACGTTCTCCTATGCCAACCTCGGGGAGAGGTGGGGGACAAGGCTGAAATATGCCGGCTATGATGCTCTGGTAGTACAGGGGAAAGCGGATAAACCAACGTATATCTATATCCATGACGGCATCGTGGAAATGCATGATGCCTCGGCTTTATGGG
>MGMT01000061.1 GCA_001796525.1 Chloroflexi bacterium RBG_13_51_52
CGGAAAGCCGGTGGAAATTATATAGGTTTTATTCTCTTGATGGTCATAAGCCACGATTGCATCGTAAAAGCCCAGGTAGCATTCGGGGAGATTTAAATCATCTGCGGCTTTTGTCGGCAGCTTTTCTATAAAGTGGCATAAGTCGTAGCTGAAATACCCCACCGCGCCCCCGATAAAAGGCACTGGCATTTGGCTGGTGTTAATAAAATAAGTCTTTTGCAGTTCCCCCAGCACATCGAAAGGATTGCCCCGCCTTTTCTCTTCCACCCCTTCCTGTATCAAAGTTATCTCATCCCCTCTACTCCTCATCACCAGGAACGGGTCGCTGCCCAGGAACGAATAGCGCCCCAGCTTCTGCGGGTCCATGCCGCTGTCGAGGAAAAAGCTGAAAGGCCTTTCCGAAAAACCCTCGAAGCACCATGCGGCATCCGGCGCCATGTGTATCTCTTCTATAAGAGGATAATTCATTTTCATCTGAATTATATACTGTCTCTGCCGACTCAACAAAATATATTATACTTTATGCCCTCTTAATCTATCTTTTATCTTTTATCTGTGTTTTTGATTTTTGATATTTGATTTCTAATCTTATCTTTATACCTCCCTTTTCCCTTGCCTCTTTCCCTCCCTCTCTGGTATATTGTGAAAAGTAAAAACCATGCCAAACAATATCACCATACCATTCCACCGCTGGGATTATCTAAAAATAACCATCTTTGGCTTTGCTCTCACCGCCCTCTGGCAAAGCCTGCATTCAATTATCTTGCCCCTTAGGCTGCTGGACTTTATCCCGGAAGCGCAGAAAAATACTTACCTCGGCATCCTCACCCTCTCCGGATTACTCCTGGCGATGTTCGTGCAGCCCTTCGCCGGCGCTGCCTCCGACCGTTCCTGGTTCCGTCGCGGCCGCCGTTTGCCGTATATTTTCATCGGCGTTATCATCACCATCCTGTTATTACCCGGTATCGGGCTGGCCGGCAGCTTCGCTGTTATCTTTGTCATCTATTGCCTGCTGCAGGTCGCCGCCAATACGGCGCAGGGACCCTACCAGGCATTCATCCCGGAGATGGTGCCGGCGGATAAGCACGGCGTGGCTTCCGGTGTCAAAGGCTTGCTCGAGATAACCGGCGGTATAGCGCTGGTCTATACTGCCAGCATCCTCATGGACCGTTATTCCGCTGGGGATGGCGCCGGGTGGCTGTGGCTGGTGCTGGGTATATTGCAAATCGTCCTCCTCGGCGCGATGCTCGCTACCGTATTTCTCGTCCGGGAACCACCTGTGAATTCCGGCAGGAAGAGGTCGCCCCTGCTGGCTGCCATAACTCATGTTTTTAGTAAAGAACTCTGGAAAAACCATAGCTTCGTCTGGTTCTTGGTATCCCGGCTGCTCGTTTACATGGCTTTCACTACCATTCAACAGTTCGCTTTATACTATCTGCGCGATGTCATCGGTGTCGTCGACCCCGCCGAGGCAACAGCGCGCTTTACTATCGTGGCGGTAGTTGGTATGGTGCTGGTTGTCTGGCCCGCCGGTTATCTTTCGGATAGTATAGGCCGGAAGTCACTCACCGTGATTTCCGGCTTGCTGGGCGCTCTAGGCATCACTATCATCGCTTTCTCGCAGGAATACGGCTCGATTCTCTGGGCGGCCGGTATCATCGGCGTGGCGATGGGCATCTTCAATAGCACCAACTGGGCGCTGGCTACCGATTTTACCCCGAAAAATGAGGAGGCGCGTTACCTCGGCATCGCCAACATGGCAACAGCCGGAGGCGCTGTCCTGGCTCGCGTCATCGGCCCCGTTATCGACTTTTTTAACGGGCGGGATCCCTTAAGCGGGTACCATTTCATGCTGCTGGTCTGTATTGTGTATTTCGTTGCCGGTTCGGCAGCAGTTATCGGGATTAAAAAGCGTTCCTAGCTCAACCAGGGTATCGCCTTAAATATAACTGAACCAAGATATGCGACTGTAATATACGATACCGTTCGCCCCGCCCAGCAGGCAAGGAAAAACCTCCACCACGGCATCCGCATTGCCCCAGCTATAATCCCCACCACGTCAAAAACGAACGGGAAGATGGAAAGGATAAAGACAGCTATCCATCCCCACCTCTTGACCCATTTTTCTATCCTCGTATAAATATTGCTCTTAGCCAGTAAAGCCCGACCCGCCCTTCCCGCTATATATGCAGTCATCTCTCCTATACCCGCCCCGATGCCCCCTATAATGCCCACCAGTAAAGGAGAAGGCAAAACACCCCCCATGGAAGAAATAATCGCCATTGCGCTTACTGGTATGATAATTGTCGCGTTCAGGAAAACACTAAGAACGAAAACCCCGGCGTATCCGTATCCCTGCAGGTCTTTGAAAAAATTGGGGTTTTTAATGTAAAGGATACTAATGGTAGCGATAACGGCTATGGCTATCAGCAGACCCGAAAGATAGATAATTTTTGTTCTTAGCCAGACCAGTAATTTCTTTATGTCAAGCTCGCTGCGTTTATCTTCAGACATATATGGTGGATTATACCATTTATCCTACCCGCAAAGGTATCTCTTTCTTGCTTGCTTACCTCCGCTCATGGTGAGTTTGTCGAACCATGGTGTAGTATTGTCATTGACAGCCATACAGACCGTAGTCGGGACGTGGCAATCTCTATCTCTGTCTTTCCACCACGCTCGTCATTCCAGCGCAGGCTGGAATCCACACCACGCCTTCCCTTTCCCATTCCGCAACTGTCATCGCGAGTCCCGATGAAATCGGGACGTGGCAATCTCTATCTACGCCTAGCTATGTTCACGGATTATCAGCGTTTATTTCAGGGTCAGGGAGAAATCCTGTAGAAGGGGGCAGCGCCCCCCTTCTTAACTATACCCCCTCTCCAAATAAATCATCATCGGCGTAGTTTCATGCCCCGTTTGGAGAGGGGGCAAGGGGGTGAGGTATAACCATCAACCCTCTACTGCTTAACACAAAACGAACAAAATTGACCCTATGTCTAACTATGAGCTATAATTATATTAGAGATAAAGTCAAGACGTACTTAAAGGCAGAGGTAAATCTTGCACGAGTCTTGCGGAATTTTTGGTGTCTATTCCCCGGAAGAAGATGTAGCTCGCCTTACCTTTTTTGCCCTCTTTGCCCTTCAACATCGCGGCCAGGAAAGTGCCGGCATCGCCACCGCCGACGGTAAGAAAATCAAAATCTATACAGGTATGGGGCGCGTATCCTATGTTTTCACTGAAGAATCCCTGAAAACCCTTACCGGGCATATAGCCATTGGCCATAACCGTTATTCCACTTCAGGGTCAAGTCGAGTATCCAACGCCCAGCCGATACTTGTCGGTAGCGGTGATAATACCATCGCTGTTGCCCATAATGGCAACATCGTCAACGCCGCTTTCCTCTATCAGGAACTTGTCGGGAATGGATATACCTTCCGCGGTTCCACTGACAGCGAAGTGATTGCAAACTTGATAATCTCTTCTTCCGGCAAAGACTATTTAGAGAAAATAAGGTACACCATGCGTCGAATTCAGGGAGCGTATTCCTTGGTAATATTGACCCCGCAGGCACTGTATGCGGCGCGCGACCCCTTAGGCGTACGACCGCTTTGCCTGGGCAAGGTGGATAATGGTTGGGCGGTTGCCTCGGAGACATGTGCTCTGGACCATATCGGTGCCGAATTCACTAGAGAAATTGAACCGGATGAGATAATAAGAATCGACGAAAACGGTGTCCAGAGCTATCCGGGAGAATCAGGTAAAAGAGGGACCTGTATTTTCGAATATATATATTTTGCCCGTCCGGATAGCATGATTAACGGCAAACTGCTTTATCCGGCGCGGCAGGCTATGGGTGCGGGACTGGCCCGTGAATACCCGATTGACGCTGATATAGTCATGGGCGTGCCTGATTCCGCTACGGCAGCCGGTACCGGATATGCCCGTGAATCCGGTATTCCCGTCGTCGAAGGGCTTATAAAAAACCGCTATGTCGGGCGGACCTTCATCGAGCCTGACCAGCGTATGCGGGACCTCGGAGTAAAGCTAAAGTTCAACCCGCTTCCCCAGGTATTGGATGGTGAACGGCTTATTGTCGTTGACGATAGTATCGTCCGCGGCACGACAACACCCAGCGTGGTAAAACTGCTGCGTAAAGCAGGCGCTAAAGAGGTGCACATGCGTATCTGTGCACCCCCGATTATGTACCCCTGCTTTTTTGGTGTGGATATGGCTACGCGACGTGAGTTGATTGCCGCCCAGAAAAGCATACCGGAAATCTGTGAATTCATCGGAGCGGACTCGCTGGGATACTTAAGTATCGAAGGATTGATTAAATCAATCGGGCTCCCCAGGGAAAATTTCTGCTTGGCATGTTTTACCGGCGAATATCCAATACCGGTTCAGTTGGAGATGGACAAGCTTGAAATAGAGACGTTGGAGGCAGGACGCCCCATCGAGGCCTGTGACGCTATTGAAGACGCTTAACTAAAAAGCCATTGCTATTCTCTAATAATTTCTTCATTGTACCTTTCTATTTATACCTATCGCCAGTGTAATTACACACTTATTTTTGCTATCCATGTTATAAAGTATTGACAGACGTTATTTTTTGTAATATAGTTAGAACAGGTGTTCTCCATTCTCTTGATCCTTTTTGGGAGAAGATGTGAAAAAGCTATCGGATAAACAACAGCGTATGGTAAGATATGTAGACCGTTTTCTCTCGGAGAAAGGTTTCCCCCCTTCTATCCGTGATATTCAAAGAGGCTGCAGTATCAGCTCGACATCAGTTGTTGATTATAATCTGAATGTTCTGGAAAGCCGTGGTATTATCAGCCGTCACGCCGATATTTCACGTGGTATCAGACTGCTTAACAAATCATCGGAATCGAGGGATGTATTGACTGTCCCGGTTATAGGCATGATAGCTGCCGGTGAACCGATTCCGGTGCCTACGCCCGATACCTGGGATGTCGCAGCCGTATCGGACACTATCGGCGTGCCGTCGGAGCTTATCGGTGGCAAAAGGAATATTTACGCCCTGCGGGTGAAAGGCGCTTCGATGGTGGACGCCTTAATCAACGATGGTGATATCGTTCTTATGCAGCACGTGAACGCCGTGGAAAACGGCCAGATGGCTGCTGTATGGTTGAAATCGGAAAAAGAAGTCACTTTAAAAAAGGTATACGTTGAACCGGATAAAATACGCCTTCAGCCGGCGAATAGTCAGATGCAGCCGTTTTATACCGAATCAGACAACATAGAAATTCAGGGCAGAGTAATCGCCGTTGTCAGACAGGTAAATTGAACTAAAGCCTATTTCTTATAGACCGGCGTACACCAGTGCATGTATTTAGAATAGTCTCCCCGGATTACCTTAGCGTAAATTTCCTGCAGTTTAGATGTAATCGGCCCTATCTCGCCGTTGCCTATTTTCCTATGGTCGATTTCTGACACCGGTGTCACATGGGCGGCGGTGCCGGTGAGGAAACACTCATCGGCGATGTATAGTTCGCTGCGGTCGATTGCCCGTTGAATCGTAGGTATTCCCAGTTCTTTCTCCGCCAGTTCAATCACCGTGTTCCTTGTAATCCCCATGAGGATATTGCTGTTGGTGGCAGGCGTGACAAGTTTGCCGTCCATCACCAGGAAGATATTTTCGCCGCTTCCTTCAGAGACATGACCATCCGGAGCCAGCATGATTGCTTCATCATAGCCATGATTGATGGCTTCGGTTTTCGCCAGAGCGTTATTAATGTAGATACCATTAGCTTTAACCTGCGGTGGAATTACATTATCTTCCGGGCGGTGCCAGGAAGAAATGCCGCAGCGCGCTTTATCCACGTCCAGATATGGCCCCCAGGGAATCACGAACATGAAAAAATCATTTTCAAGGTTGTGCAGACGTACCCCGAGTGCCTGTGAACTCGTGTACGCCACCGGTCGTATATAAACGTCTTCTTTAAAGCCGCATTTTGCTACCAGCTCAACGGTTTTGTTACATAGTTCATCAATCGTAAGCGGCAGCTTGATATTCAGGACATGGCACCCTTTAGCCAGGCGCTCGTAATGTTCTTTGAGACGGAAGATGTAAGTCTGCTTTTGTTTATCGTTCCAGTTGCCGCGGATACCTTCAAAGACAGCCGTGCCGTAGTGGAGGAAGTGGGTCATGATATTGATTTTAGCGTCTTCCAACGGCACGATTTGCTTCTGTAAATAAGCGTAAGACGGCATGGCTCTATCT
>MGMT01000062.1 GCA_001796525.1 Chloroflexi bacterium RBG_13_51_52
TGCTGGCAAAATTGGGTAGTATTGATTTTGGGAAATGGGTACTTAATACTTCATCCGGTTTTGTTGTTGCTGTTGCCGCCATGTTTTTTATCGACTCCCTTGTCGGCGGTCATAGAATTGAAAGTGCTTTTTCTGATATAAATGCCGGTACAATCGTTATTTTCTTATTAGGCGCTATTGTTAGCTCCAGCATTCTGGGATTAATGTTGGATTCGCTTTTCAATGCGTTCGGACGCTGGTATGGCAAGAAGTTCTGGAGGCCTCTTCAACGCGAACTTGAATTCAGGCATAATGTCATGACGGAGATAGGGCTTATTTATAAAGACTTTGAATGGATGTATGCCGGTTGTAATGACAAATTGACTGCAGAAATTGAGCAAAAATATCTCCGCTTTACCGAGGTGGCTGGCAGCACGGGTTATACGATGATGATTTTTTTTAGCCCCGCTACTTTCATGTTTCTAAGATTGGAATATAATATTTCATACTGGTTTTCCATGGGTGTGGGGATATTCGTCGCTTTCTGCGGCGTTATTTTACTCTTAACTAGCGCCCACACATTGGCGAAATATGAAATGAAAAAAACGTCTTTAGTGTTGGATGATATTCGCAAACTGAATGCGCGTTTTCGTGTTGACGCCTTAGCAGAGAAGTACGAAAAAATCAAACGCACCAAAAAAGAAATTTTTAGAGGCGCAGGATACTTATCGGTGATAATCATCATCTCTGCATTGGTATTGCTCGGGATGCATTGCCTTAGTTCGTGGAGAATCACGGAGGTTAGTAAAATGACTAAATTGACATTAATCAGTGAAGCCGTTGGCGGTACCGCCGATGGCAACGGCATACCGACTATAGAAATGGTTGTGGAAAAAGGACTGGCTACGCCGGGAGATTGGGCGGCAAGTATGGTTGTGATGGTTAATGATAAAATAAATGAGGCTAAAAACTTTGAATTGAAAAGTCCCGCCCTGTCCAGTCTCTTTGACCCGGTGCCGGAATGGAAATTAAGTATCAGGCTTTTTAATACTACAGGCGTCGCCGTTGGCGAGCGAATATATATCAATACACATCTCTCTTTCATCAACTCTTCGGGTAATACCATAGCATCGAATAATATAACTCTGGGTGATTGGATGTTCCCCGTTATCGTGACTGCTGAAGGAAAAGATTATCTCATCGCCCAGGTCCACGTAACCATTAAACCGGCCCCCGCTGAAAATAAGGAAACCACTGATAATGCCACCGCCGCTAATGGTTCTGACGCTTAAAATCCACCCCCGACCCCAAAAGCAGGATTTTGGTCAAATAGGTATCCCTTCCTCGTCTCCCTCTTTAGTAAAGAGGGATAAAGGGAGTTTTTCTTTCTCTACCCGTACATTATTTCGTATTATCATCAAATGTGATACGATAGCATATAAAATAAATGCTTGATGAAACAATGATATGCGATTATATATTGGTGTAACAGATTATAACTGGTTTGATCTCTTGAGGAACATACCTCAACTTGAAGAGGTCAACTTCTGGCAACCGGGGGGCAATCGTGTATTTAAGGCTTTGAAGCCGGGCGAGTTATTTCTGTTCAAATTGCATTATCCTCACCACAAAATAGTTGGCGGTGGAATATTCGCTTATTCCACCCTTCTCCCCATAAGCTTAGCGTGGGAATCCTTCGAGATTAAAAATGGTGCGTATAACCTTTTAGAAATGCGTCAACGTGTCGGAAAACTTAGACATCAAATGGAAAATCCCTTCATTGATTACACGATAGGATGCATCCTTCTTGAACAACCATTCTTTTTTCCGGAAAGTGAATGGATACCTGCCCCGGCAGATTGGAGTCCTAACATCGTACAAGGAAAGGGGTATGATCTTTCAGTTGAACCTGGTCGAACGCTTTGGAAGCAGTTACATGTGAGTACGCTTCTAGCATCTGCCGAACAAGATGAACGTTATACATCTGGGGTGCAAGAAGAACAAGCGAGATATGGTAAACCAATCACTACTTTACCAAGGCTTGGCCAGGGGTCATTCCGTGTTCTTGTTACTGATGCATATGAACGACGGTGTGCAGTAACAAATGAGAAGACTCTTCCTGCACTTGATGCAGCACATATTAAACCATACTCAGAGTCTGGTCAGAATGTTGTTAGCAACGGCATCCTTTTCAGGCGTGATTTGCACGCTCTATTTGATTTGGGCTACGTTACAATTACACCGTCCATGAAATTTGAAGTTAGCCGCAGAATCAAAGAAGAGTTTGAAAACGGAAGAGACTATTACCGCCTTCAAGGTAGCCCCCTCTGGCTTCCTGCTAACCCCGCAAATCGTCCTTCTCGGAAATATATCGAGTGGCATAATGATAATAAATATCGAGGTTAAAGACCAATCTTTTTTTATAAAACTTTAAAAATCTCCCCCCACCTTTACCTTTTGATATTTGAATTTGTTTAGAATATAGAGCTTCTCTCCCCCCCCCGCGACATTCTCCCCTTCACTTTCTCCCCCTCTCCCCTTATAATGGGGGAAGTCTCCCTTTTGCAAAGGGAGAGACAGAGGGATTTTCGTCTCTATACTTTTAACTGTAAACTGTTAACTCTAAACTGTAAAACAGGAAGCACCTTAACATAACTATAAAAAAATCAAAAAACAAAAAACCCGCTAATTGAACCTGATTTACCATAAAACAAAAAACAATTTTTTGAAGCTATTTACACCTAATTGTTTTGAAATTAAAAAAAACAAATCGCCCTAAAATTGACAAAACACGCCTCCTTTCCTTACCATATAATCTGGTAGAAAGAGAGGTATCGCCTTGCCCTCCCTCAAAAAGATGCTCAAAATCGGCTTCACCCGTGAAGAAAAGCGCACCGCCATCTGCTCCGCCATCCGCCAGCTTCACACCCTCGAGTTCTACTATCACGGAGGCTACCGCACCGTCGAGCCCTTCGCCCTCGGCATTGTTATCCCCGGCGATGCTGACAACGAAAGCCTCATCTGCTACCAGACCGGCGGCTACAGCGAGATGCTCGAGGTGGTCGGCTGGAAACTCTATCGTGAGTCGGAGATAGAAGACATCGTCATCCTCAAAGACGAATTCACCGGCGAACGCCCCAACTATGACTCTGATAACATCGGCATGTGGCAGGTCATCTGCTGCGTCCGCCCTCGCAAAAGACAACCGGTAATCGAAGAACCCACCGTACTAACCATAGAATCGATGCCGATTCCCCCCTCCGCACCCCCTCTGGCGCCGGCACTGCCCACCGTCAGATACCTCACCCACAACGAAGTGATGGAAAGGTTCCGTTTCGCCCACCCCGTGCCCATCCCCGAATTATACACTGCGCTCTGGCCCGAGCCTCTGGCCATCCCCTTCTCCGACCTCGCGGAATCGGAAACCTGGCCTGACCCGAAAGTTGCCGGAGTCACTCACTATCTGGTCGGTCAACCGTCTTTGACCGATATCATTAATGCAGCTGTGCGGAAATCCTGTTAAACAGCTCCTGGTAGTCTTTCACGCCCCGTACGTCCAGGTTCGTCTTGCGGAAAGCCCTCACCATTGCCTCGATTAGCTTGGTCTTGCTAAGCTTCTTCCCCCCGCTGAATTTAGCCGTTGATGCCAGCGATTCGAGATAGGCGTCCTCCTCCCGGTTCAGGAACACGGAAAGCTTTATCACGGAAGATTTGGGAGATTCGTACACAGGCGCGGACTGCTTTACTTCCGGCGATGTAACTGGCTTTTCCCCCCCGGTGAGTCGGTCTAAAGCGGAACCGTAAGCCAGTTCCTCGGTTATTTTAGCTCTTTTCATGCAGCACCTCTTTTGTAAGTAATCTATACGCGTCGGCCCCTTCGGAGTTCGGGGCATAGTTCAGAATTGACATCCCGGCCGCCGGGGCTTCCTTGAAACGAACGCTGGTGGGTATGGATGCGTCGAATACTCTAATCCTATCGCCGAAAGCTTTTTTGGTTACCTCCATTACTTCTCGACTGTGCAGGGTGCGGGAATTGGTCATGGTGAAAAGTATTCCCAGGATTTCCAGCGAAGGATTGATTTTTTCCTTCACCGTGATTATGGTGGTCAGCAGCATCGCTAGCCCCTTCATCGCCAGGAAGTCCGCCTGCAGAGGTATGAGAACGCTATCTGACGCGGAAAGGGCGTTGATGGTCAGTAGTCCCAGGCTGGGCAGGCAGTCCAGCAGGATATAGTCGTAATCATTGCGTACGGACTGGAGCATTTCCTTGAGTACCAGCTCGCGGGTAAAGGCATTGACCAGGTCTAGCTGCGCCTGCGAGAGTTCTACATTAGCCGGAACCAGGTCGATATCAGGTTTGCCGGTATTCAAGGTAACATCGCGGAGTGAGTACCGGCCATTATTCCTGATGATACTTGTTAGAACATCATAACCGGTAAGTTTCAAGCTGTCTGGATTGAATCCCAGACTGATAGTAAGGCTTGCCTGCGGGTCCCAGTCGATAAGTAGTACCCGCTTCTTATGCTCGCTCAAACCCTCGGCGAGGGCGGCGGCGGTAGTCGTTTTTCCCACGCCGCCTTTCTGATTAGCGATACAAATGACAGACATAGCTTCAATTCCCCGCTAGATTATAGCGTAATTGCGCAAATGCGTCTATTTTTTTAAAACAGCAGATAGCGAGAAACGGATGGGGAAAAAAGGGAAAAATCAATAAAATTAATATTTTGAGAGAAAATAATGAAAAATGTTTTAAAAAGGTATTGACAAAATTAATATCCTTCTTTATAATATATTAAGAAAATTAAGTCATGGATAAAGAAAGTTAATGATTTCACAGAAAATATATCGGGGGAGGTGATGAAAAATGGCGAAAGACTGGAATGAACTGACCAGGATAACCCAGGGAAAGCCCATAATCATAGAACGCATCCGGCTGGTGGATAGCGATATCGCTATCGAGGGTAGTTTCTCACTGCCGCCCCTGGCTAATCTCTCCACCGATGACCAGGTCTTCGTGATGGCGTTCATGCGTTGTGATGGTTCGATCAAGGATATGGAGAAGATGTTCGGCATCAGTTATCCCACCGTGAAGAACCGGATTAGCCGTATTGCCAGGCAGCTGGAATTCGTCGAGATCGTATCGATTTCCTCGGAGGAGGAAGTAATCGGAGAGCTTGAGCGCGGTGATATCACTGCTGAGGAAGCTATAAGGAGGTTGTCAAAATGAACTGGCCGCCGATGTTGATGCATATTAAAATCAAGAACAAGAATACAAGATTCGGGTTGTGGCTGCCGCTGTTCCTACTATTACCGGTGGCGCTGGTATTTTTCCTTGTTCTGTCACCTTTGATATTGATTGGCATCATCGTTCTCTGGCACACCGGATGGGGTAAGGTGGCTCTGTTTTCCTTGAAAGCGGCTTTCGTAGCCTTCTGGTCGCTGCGTGGCTTTAAAGTGGATATCCAGGGTCGTAATGAATGCGTGCAAATATCCATAATCTGAAAGTGAGGTAAATAAAATGTCTGACAACAAGAAGAAGATACTGGAAATGCTGGCAGAGAAAAAGATTAGCGCCGATGAAGCGTATAAATTGTTAAGTGCAATTGACTCAAATGAGGGCGAAAGTGGAGACGAGGGACATGATGCTTTTAAAGGAAAAAGTCCCGGGAATAAAGGCAAACCAAAATACCTGCGCGTTACGGTCATGCCCCCTGTAGGCGGTACTATTAACGGTAAGGGAAACTTAATGCAGGACGGCAACGTCGGGCGGGTAAATGTACGCGTGCCGATGTCCTTAATACGCGCCGGCATCAAATTGACGGCTCTAATACCTCCGGAAGCTCTGGATAAAGCCAACAGCGCTTTAAAAGAAAAGGGTATCAACTTCGATGTGCGCAGTATAAAAACAGAAGATATCGAGGACCTTATCGAAGCCCTCGGTGATATGGAAATCGATGTCGAAGGTGGCAAGGGCGAGAAGGTAAAGGTATTCGTCGAGTAAGATTTCCTTAATAAGCTAAATACCCCGGCGTATGGTTTTATTTCCCCAACGAAAATGACTAGAGGAGAAAACTGTAAATGAACTTGAAAAACTGGACTGAATCTCTTGCCAGGGCATCTGCCCGGAGGCGCTGGTGGACCTTAGGCATCTGGGTGGTAGCCATCGTTCTGGCCGTGTTTGCGATTATGAACCTGCTGGGCGATGCGCTGGTGACTGATGCTACCTTCACCACTGACCCGGAATCCATGGTAGCTTTCAACATGATAGACGAAAGGCTCGGAACAGACTCTGCAAAATGGCTGGACGAGATGATAATCATCCGGTCAAATACTTTAACGGTTGATGACCCTGCCTTCACCGAACGGGTGAATAATATTTACGGCGAGTTGACTGCGATGGGACAGGATGTTGTATTAAACCCGGTTACTTACTACATGGTACAGGACCCTTCAATGGTATCCGCCGACCGACACAGCACACTTATACCTTTCAAGATGCATATCGATACCTATGAAAAAGTGTCCGATATCTATACCATGGGCGAAAAGTACAACACCGGTGGTTTTGAAATTTATCACACCGGTACCGCTGCTTTCATGCAGGACTCAATGACGCTGGGTGAAAGCGATATGCAAACTGGAGAAACGGTTGGCATTGCGGTAGCACTCGTTGTCCTGGCGCTGGTGTTCGGCGCTCTCGTTGCTGCGCTTCTGCCGGTGCTGATGGGCATCGCCGCCATTGTTGTCGCCCTAGGACTGACAGCGCTGGTGGGACAGGCCATGGACCTTACCTTTATGGTGACTAACATGATAACCATGATGGGTTTGGCCGTAGGTATCGACTACTCCCTGTTTATCCTCACGCGCTTCCGCGAAGAGAGGGCGCACGGCCTGGATAAAATGGATGCCATCGGCGTGGCCGGTTCTACCGCCAGCAAAGCGGTTTTCTTCAGCGGTATCACTGTTCTGCTGGCGCTATGCGGGCTGGTGATATTCCCGCTTTCCATCTTTATCTCGATGGGCATCGGCTCACTGCTGGTAGTATTTACCTCTGTCGTCGCATCGATGACGCTGCTGCCGGCCTTAATCAGTATCTTTGGCGATAAAGTAAACGCTGGGAGAATTCCTTTTATTCAGCGTCCCCGGAAAACTACCCAGCCCGGCGAAGTTGCCAGCGGTTTCTGGGCATGGATTACCCGGACGGTCACACGCGCTCCGGTAGTCAGTATAATAATCGTAGTGGCTGTCCTGGGAGCTGCCATCATCCCCTTCTTCGATAAAAAGTCCGGCATGTCCGGCATCACTGCCCAGCCGGATCATCTCCCTTCCAAACAGGGTTATATGGTACTGCAAAGTAATTTCCACATGGGACTGGATTCGCCGACAATGGTAGTGATTGACGGAGATATAACCTCCCCGGAGACGCAGACGGCTATTGCCGGGCTCCAGGAAAAATTGTCTAATGACCCCATCTTCGCTTCCGCCATAGTAGCGCCGTACCCGCAACTGAACATGGCGGTGATTTATGCCAGGGTGGCCGGCGACACGATGAGCCTGGAAGCGCTGGAGAGTGTAACGAGGATACGCACGGATTATATCCCGGCAACTTTTACCGACGTACCGGCGAAAGCAATGGTTACCGGCGAATCGGCTTTTATGGAAGATTATAATGTGATAACCAACAATTATACGCCGATAATATTCGTCTTCGTGCTGGCGTTGAGTTTCATAGTGCTGCTGCTGGCTTTCCGTTCCATCGTGATACCGACCACAGCCATTATCATGAACATGCTCTCCGTGGGCGCTGCTTACGGTTTAATCGTGCTGGTCTTCCAGAAAGGCATCGGCGCCAGTATACTGGGGTTCACGCAGGTTGATTCTATCGAGACATGGCTGCCCCTCTTCCTGTTCGCCGTACTCTTTGGGCTTTCTATGGACTACCAGGTATTCCTGTTGAGTCGTATACGCGAACACTATAAAAAACACGGCAACAATGCCGAGGCGGTGGCTTTCGGTCTACAATCTACCGGGAAACTCATCACCGGCGCGGCACTCATCATGGTAGCGGTGTTCGGCGGCTTTGCCCTTGGCGATATGGTGATGATGCAGCAAATGGGCTTCGGGCTGGCGGTAGCGGTGTTCCTGGATGCCACTATCATTCGATCGGTGCTTGTCCCGGCTACAATGAAGCTGCTGGGCAAGGCCAACTGGTACTTGCCAAAATGGCTGGAATGGATACCGAATATCAGCATCGGTGAACAGCCTGTAAAAGCCAGAGTATACGAAACATCAAAAGAAAAACGAATACCAGCGGAATCAAAAATTCCTGTTAAGGAGGATTAATATAATGGGTTATTTTAGAATATTGACGGCTATTCCCGGTTTTTTCTTGAGTTCTTTCATCTTGATGCTGCTCTGGGGAGCAATTGCGCCTGATTTCGGTATAGCTGCCATCAGCTATGTCAAAGCTATGCTGATCACCATTACCCTCTGGCTGGCGGTAGCACCTCTGGCGGTGGGGAAAGGGCATAAATAATATAGGCAGCGGGGGGCTCGTGAAGTAGAACTGATTACTTTAAAAGCCCCCGCCCCGCCAGGTCAGCAGCGACATCGTCGAGTTTAAGCTCTGTCAGTTTAGCCTTTTTGGGAAAGCCCGTTGCGGTATCCCAGCCTCTATATCCGTAATACTCGGTCTTCATCTTCTCGAACTTGTCTTTTTCAATAACCGCCCCGACTCTGGAGATAATTTCACCGTTCTGGCCGGGCATCAAGCCGTCGGTGTTAAAGAACATCTCACCTTTTTTCAGCGGTTCGGTGAAAAAATAGTCCATAATCCTATCGCCTTTTCTGCCCTGCCACCCCTGGCGGAGCAGAATAGCCCGCTGTAAATTAAAAATTCTTTCGCCCATCTTCGCTAGTTCCGCATCATCAACATCTTTACCGGTAATCGCTGAGTAGACCTGACTTTCCGTTATGGTATCAATGGTGGTGCCTAAAATGCGGGCAGGCTGTGTCATCGTCCAGCGCAGGTCGCAGAGGACGAGGCTTTCCTTGGCGAAGACGCGGTCCTGGAGCATCTTTGCAGCCAACGCCTTGCCTTCATACGTGGAGTAATCGGCTGCGGTAGCGCTGCCCCAGAGTTTTTCCGCTACCTTGCGGTAATTTTCCGTGGAAAATGTAGCGCCAGCCTTCCCAATCGGGTCCATGCCCAACCACATCATGTTAAGGTTGCTGACCTCATGGAGCTGCTGGATGGGCCTCCTGGGCTCGGTGGCGTAGCAGAGAGCCGTGGTAATCAACAGCCGGGGGTCGTAGTCTTTTTTCTCACTTCCTCTGGTGGCGACGAACATGTGAAGCATATCCTTAGCCTTCGGCCCCACCTCTCCGGCGGCGTGGATAATGCCTCTGGCAAGGGTATCCCCGAAGCCTTCTCTCAAAGCTATCTTCCGGGTAAGTTCCTGGATATATTCCGGACTGCCTATTTTTAAAAGGGGCAGCCCCGTTTTTTTAGTGTCTATTAACCCCTCGTTATAGCAGGCATCGATAAATTCGAGCATACTCTGCATGACCGAGGAATCGAGTCCGTATCCGTCGCAGAGCCTCGTGCCCAGCAGGTGGGCGCCGTCTTTCTTGCCGGAATATCTCATCGACTGCGCTGAATATAAGTCGGATGCCTGGCAGAGCGCTTTATAGCTCCTGCCTTTTTCCGCCTCGTATATTTCACGGGCACAACCGATACCACACCCGTAGCAGGCATGCCGTCGCGTAAGGCCGGGGATGTTCCACATGGAAGGCATAACCGTTTTCGGTTGACCTCTATGGATGAGTTCGACCATTTTACGTACCTTTTCAGGGTCAGATGCTTTAGGCCTTTTATCGCCGGTAACGGCTATAGCTTTAAGATTTTTCGATCCCATTGTTACACCGAGACCGCCGGAGCCGGCAGCATTGCCCTCGGCAATTACAA
>MGMT01000063.1 GCA_001796525.1 Chloroflexi bacterium RBG_13_51_52
TAAACCTTTCGAGTTTACCGGCTGGCCGCTTTATTTAACCATCGGCCTCGGCGGACTGATTTTGTTCCTGCTCGGCCTCTGGGTAGGCAGGCGGACGGCTTTCTACTATTAATCACATCTTCTTCTCCACGCAAACGAGTGTTCAACGAGAGGGGGCGGCACCCCCTCTCCTCTTTTTTGCCCTTGACAATACCCCCAACACAAAAGTACATTATTCTACAACTGGTGTGTTTACCAGGAGGTATTTATGGACGACGAAAACCTGGTCTATCGCGCCCTCCAGCAACATCTCGATAAAGGCCCTGTCGGCTTTCCCGCCACCCCCTCCGGCATTGATATCGACCTGCTCAAAAAGCTTTTTACCCCACCGGAAGCTCAAATAGCTACCTGCCTCTCCAATATAAAACTCGAGCCCCCCAAAACCATCCAACGCCGCGTTAAGAAAAGCGGCATCAAAATGACTTTAGACGAGCTAAAGCAGACCCTCGATATCATGGCGAAGAAAGGCATTCTCCTGGTCCACAGCGCCGGCTTAAAGGAAAGGTATTATAAAAACGCCGGTGTCACGGCCGGAGGTATCGTTGACTTTCAGGTAAACCGTATTAATAAAGACCTCGCCGATACCTTCCATAAGTATCACGTCGAGGTTTTCGCCAATGCGGAAATGACCGGCACGCATTCTGTCCCCCAGCTCCGCACCATCCCCGTCGAACAAAGCATCCGCACCCCAGAGAAGCATAACGTCGCCACGTATGATGACATCCGCCAGCTTTTAGAAGATTCCCCCGGCCCCTTTTCCGTCGCCAATTGCGTTTGCCGCCAGACGAAAGATATCCAGGGAGAGCCCTGCATTCATTCCGATATCCGCGAGACGTGCCTCCAGATTGGCACCGACCACGCCCGACATTACGTTGAAATGGGTATCGCCCGCTACGTCAGCAAAGAGGAAGCTTTTGAAATCCTGGAAAGAGCCCGGCAGGCGGGTTTCATACTCCAGCCAGAAAACTCGCGCCGACCCGAGAATATCTGCTGCTGCTGCGGCGATTGCTGCGGCCTGCTCTCCGCGGTAAAAAAGTCCCCCAACCCCGCCGCTATGTACGCTTCCAATTATTTTGCGACCGTCGATACTTCTCTCTGCAAAGCCTGCGGCAACTGCGTCAAGCGCTGCCAACTTGAGGCGCGCGCTATCGCCGATGGCGTCTCTACTGTCAACCTCGACCAGTGTATCGGCTGCGGCAACTGCGTTATCACCTGCGAATCCGGCGCCACCCGCCTGGCTAAAAAGCCCGTCGCTTTAGTCCCCCCTAAAGACAAGGACGCCACCTTTATGAAAATCATGTCCGGCAAAATAGGCTTCTGGAATATGGTTAAATTAAGACTGAAGATAATGCTGGGGATGAGGGTGTAAGAGAAGGGCTAACCCCTCCCCTTTTCCCCACCTAAACTACTAATTAACCTAAAACATAATCCCGCAGTCGTATTCCAAGAGCGTTTCGCTCCGGTAATCTATAATCGTGTGCGGGTAGTCACGCTTCATCGTAAACGTAAGGCGTTTAAAGCCGCCCCAGTCGGTGAAAATCAGCAAGCTTACCGCCGCGGTATCGTCTTTCAACTCTACTACCGGCTTACAGTCCAGGGCTTTGGCTTTCTCCGCAAAGCCCGCCGGTATTCCCTCCTGGTAGCCAGAATTCAACACCTGTTCCACTATAGTATCGATTCGGCTCGGCTCGCATATTATTCTCCAGTCGTTATAGTTGGCGTGCCAGAACAGGTAGAACTGACCTCCCAGCACCTGCAGGACGACGTACTGGAAAAACCCCTCTTTGCTCCCGTCGATTCTTATTTTGTCCTCGAACGACCCGCTCTGCTGGTTCCACAACGGCGTGACGATGCCGTACACATCGTCGATTCCCTCCTGATACATTGTCTTCAGATAGTATTCTTCATAACTTAAGAAAGGCTTCTCGCTGCCCGCCTTTACGTAAAGGAAAGGCTGTCCGCCCAAGAATTCAAATTTGTAAACGTAATCAAGGACGTAACCCGGCTCGATTGACAGGTTGGTCATGACGTTAAAATACTCGTTCACATCGAATTCCGTGCCGTTTTTACTGCAATTCTCCTGCCGCAAATGCTCGGGGACCTCGTAAGGTTGTAAAGCTATCAAATCATCCACGACCGCCTGGTACCACGAGGCTTCTTTTTCTTCAACCCCGCACCCGCTGAATATCTGCCCCAGAAGCAACAATGAGATAATTACAAATACTATTGTTTTGTATGTTTTCATCATTCTCCCTTCAATCCAGCAGCGCGCTGATGCTTAGCGGTTCATCAGGCGGCGCTTCGGAGCGGTTTACCGTCACCAGTGGCTCTATTTTATCCTGCCAGCCCGGACCCACGTAGCCGAACATGCGTACCATCACCTGATCCCGAATGCGGTCGAAGTCTTTACCCGGGACCGTGTCCGGTTCGGGGAAAGGCCAGTTCATACGCTTTTGGGCCTGTCCCGCGTTGACCCCTGACCCATGAATCTCGGCAGCGTGGACTATACAGTAGGTAAGCGTTGCCCCGGCATCCTCCGGCGGTATCGGCCCGTAACCGTGCCCGTACCCTATTATCGACGACGGCAGCATGAAAGTCCTCGGGCGCTGCGCATCGGCATCCGGACGGCGGGGTCTTCCCACCAGTGTCGGGACATACATGAACACCCCCACGCCGGTATCTCCGGCAGGGCCCAGCTCCGCTGCCAGCGACATCATCATCGAGCTGGTAGCCGCCTTTACGGCGCAATAGTTACCCGGGCCCGAGGGATACCGGAAGGCGGTAGCTATATAAGTTACCACGCCATGATGTCTTTCGACCATGCCGGGCACAAACGTTTGTATGCCCAGCAGCGCCCCGCGCACAGCTACCTGATATTGTCTATCCAAAGCCTCTATCGATGTCTTTAAAATGGAAGCTCCCAGCGACATATCCATAGCATTGTTAACCAGGATATCCACTTTCCCAAAGGCGCTGAAAGCTCTTTTAGCCATGGATTTCATGCTGGCTTCATCGGCGACATCCGTCCGTATAAAGAGCGCCGTGCCGGGCTTATTCTCCCGGTTGATTATATCTTCGGCTGCTTTCCCGTTTTGCTCGTTTCTACCTGCGATTACTATATTTGCCCCGGCCCATGCCAGGCTGCGAGCAACACCCAGTCCTATCGTGCCGGCTCCACCCGTCACCACCGCCACATCTCCTTTTAGCGCATTTTTCTGCAAGCCTGTCTTATCCATTGTCAGCGGGGCTGTATCCAGAATATTGTCCATTTATTCTCCCTTCTTGGCTATTAAAATTTCTTCTCGATAACCTCGTCTATTTTAAGTTTAATTTAATCTTCTTTTCTCATCCCGTCAAGAAAGCCCCCTAAAAACAACTAGCCCCACCCCTTGTCCCACCATATGGGGAGAAGGAGAGGGGGTTTGTTTTTGTCCCGATTCCTTTGCTCATACGGGATGCCTATGAAATCGGCATATCTTTTATCTCGTTACTTCTTAATGCCCTTCACCCTCGCGTTCCTCTTTTCCTCGCCCGTCTTTTTACCCGTCACCGGGTGTTTGAAATGGAACGGAAAAATATACCCTGACGGATAAGAATATGCTATCCCCTTGGCCGGCAGGTCAGATTTCCACCAGTCCGGCACCACTACCTCGCCTTCTTTCATCTTCCTGGCTGGCGGTCTTGGCCTGGCTACTCTCTCCGGCTTTACCCATCCCGTCGCCAGCGTGCCGGAATATACCGGCACCCATTTTATCTTCCACAGCTTCCACACGCCGTCTTCTTTAATAAAATCGTTCTCATAGATGCCGCAGGCCAGCGCCTGCATTACCCCCGCATCGCCCATCGGCAACGCCATCGCCCCGAATCCCCACCAACGCCCCTTTCCCGTTTTCCCGTCCGGAGCTATGTCGATGACATCGGAAAGGTGCATCATCTGGTGCATGAATTCCGGGTCTTTCTTGGGGTTGATGTTCCCGAAGAACCGGTGCAACCCATCCTCCCCAAAAAACGTCCCCTCCGGCCATTCGAGCGTGGTATCGTCTCTCCTGGCAAACAGGTCGATTATCTCGTCCGGCATCCACATCACCAGGTAAAAGCTGTAGGCATGTTCCAGTTTCCTTATCGCCTCGATGTCCTTGAGCCGCGTCAGCTCTTTTTCCACAGCTGTCAGCCTGGCTTCCAGTTCTTTCTGTGCCACGTTGTTATCTCCTTAATTTCTCATCTTTGATTTTTGATTTTTAACCTTTGATTTCGCGTCCTACGCGCTGTATGTCCCCATGTACTCCGCTTCGTCAAGTATATGTCCCTGCATGGCAGTACGCAGTTGCGACCTCGTCGAACCGGGTGCCAGGTTTAGTGTCGTATCAAGGGCATACAACCTGAAGAAATAGCGGTGCGTCCCGAATGGCGGACTTGGACCTCCATATCCCATACCTGGGAAATCATTATATCCCTGCACCGCGCCGTTGCTTAGCGTGGGCGTTATTGGTTGTCCTTCCGCCAGTTCTAGTACGTCGGCAGGGATGTTGAAGACGACCCAATGACTCCACATGCCCCCGTCCGGGTCTTCCATTATCAGCGCGAACGATGCCGTTCCTTCTGGGGCGCCGCTCCAGCTAAGCGGCGGCGATTTATTTCCGGCATATAGACTGTATTTGCCAGGCATCGGTTCTCCATACTCAAACGCCGATGACGTTAAGGTAAATACCACCGGCTCCGGTGGAGACACCTCATCCGGCGTCTCGGTCGGCGTCGGTTCCGGGGTCTCGGTTGGCGTTGGTTCCGGGGTCTCGGTCGGTGTCGGTGTTGCTGTAACCGTAGTTGTTGTTGTCGGCGGCGTGGTCGTCGGTGTCTGTGTCGCTGTCGGCGTCGGTGTCGACGTAGCAGTAGTGGTTGGCGGTTTCGTCGTCTGCGTTGCTGCCGTCGTTGTCGTCGTTCCACCACCACCGCAGGCCGTCAAAATCAATACTGGAATCAACATCAGAATCAGTAGCATGACATATTTATTTCGCATTTCCCCCTCCTTATTCGGAAGCTATAGGGTTATTGTAAAATATGTAGACGCTATATACAACCTTTGGGAAAAAATAAAGGGGTAACTTTAGTACCCCCTTTTTATTCTTTATTGCTAATCGCTTGCGTTTCTTCAGGTTTTATCCGGCATCTCTTTGATATGTATGTCCATAGACTCGGAGGCTATCTTGATATTATCTACCTTTTCGAGTTCGGCCAGGAGCCTACGGTTCAGCCTATCTTTTACTATTCTTCTCTGCCTCACCTCGGTGATATACCTGATATTAAAAGTAATCCAGTTATCGGTCAGAACAACGAAGACCGTCGGCTCCGTCGCCCTTTTAGGCAGGTAATATTTATCGGTCAGTTTCGATATGGATTTATCCGATTCAGCGACATTTTCTTTCGTTTCGATATTTACGACCGACTCTATAATCTTTAGCGCTTTCTTTCCAGTCGCTGGCGTACGTTATCGGTATGCTTATCTCGTCCCAGATATACGGATGGTCCCTCGTGTAGTTGTTGACCACACCGGATAACACGTAATTATTAGGAATGATTGATAAACGCCCCGTTGCCTGATCGCCCTTTACCCACTCGTTGGTCTCCAGCAGGGTCGTGTAAAATATCCCGATATCGATAACGTCACCTATTTTCCCCTCCACCTCAATCCTATCGCCCACCTTGTAAGTGCCGGTGAGAAATATTACCACCCCACCGGCCAGGTTTTTAAACAGGTCCTGCAAAGCCACTGCCGCGCCGGCTGCCAGGATACCGTAGGAAACCAGTAGAGCCTGTAGATTGTCCACCCATATTGCAATCGCCACCGCGATAAACGCTAAAAGGGATATCATCGATGATATCCTTCTCATGGAATACCGCGTCTTTTGTTCCTTTATCTGCTTGGCTATCAGCTGCTCGAACACCACCTTGATAATGGTGTAAATCAACAGTATCGCCAGCGCTGTATAAAACGCTTTAGTTAAATAGTTACTGGGATACTGTAATTGGAAGAAAAACAAAACGGCGGAAATCACCACTAAAACGCTAACGTTTATTAACCTTCTTTTCATCTACTCTTCCTGTTTGGCTTATTTACTCTTCAGTAAAGTAAGGTTAATGGGAAATGGGATGTATTGTCAAGCAGGATTTCTGCCTATTTCCCCGCCTTAGCCCTCTCCCGCCTGGCTTTCCTGGCCGCCGCGGCTTTAGCTTTCTTAGCCTCCTCCGCCGCCCTGTAAGCCGCCATCTGCTCGGGTGTTGGACCTCCGTGGGTTCTCTCGATGATGGGCAGCTTTACCCTCTTTTTCAGCTCCTTAATGTAGATGTCTCTAGACGGGCAGTCACCCACGATACAGTTCCCCAGGTGAATGACCTCGGCGCCATGCTGCTTTAGCTTTTTGGCGTTTTTCACTATCTTGTCCGCCTTGCCATGCCCACAGCCACCGCACGTATCGAACCCTACGATCTCTATCTTGTCGTACCCCTCGAACTTCCCCGTCCTGTTAGCCATTGCCGGGAAACAGTTCCACCCCGCGCAGCGCTCGCTGTTCTCATAACACCTGATTATGCCTATTTTTACCACGATTTATTCTCCCTTCAGTGTTTTTCTCGACTCCATGATAGCATAAATAAAA
>MGMT01000064.1 GCA_001796525.1 Chloroflexi bacterium RBG_13_51_52
CCTGCACGGGGCGGCCGGAGAAAAAGTCAGAAATGAACTGGGTGATACCGGCATGATTGCATCCGACCTTTTACCGGCGCTGCCGCTGACGATAAAGCAACTGAAAAACCGGGGCTGAAGAGGAGGGAAATATGCTGCTGGTCTTCGACATAGCAAACACAAATATAAAGATAGGGATGTTCGAGGGGGACAAGCTAAAAGCGACGTGGCGGATTTCCACCGGCGTGCAACGTATGGCCGACGAATACGCCGTGATACTGCTCAACCTGCTGCGCCACCAGGGAATAGATTCGAAAGACATAAAAGAGGGCGCGATGAGCTGCGTGGTCCCGCCACTCGTGACGACATTCAACGATCTATTCGAGAGATATTTCAAAATCAAACCGCTGGTAGTGGGGCCGGGAATAAAGACGGGGGTACGCATACGCATTGACGACCCCCGGTCGGTTGGCGCCGACCTTATTGCCAACGCGGCCGCAGCGATGACTCTCTATAAACCCCCGATAATCGTAGTGGCGCTGGGAACGGCGACCGCGTTCGCTATCGTTTCGCGGGACGGGTACCTGGGCGGGGTGATAGCGCCGGGACTGGGGATATCCGCCGAGGCACTTTATACACGCACGGCAGCCCTGCCCCGCGTGGAACTGGCGAAGCCGAAAAAAGCCATCGGCAGCAACACCCAAGCCGCCATGCAGTCGGGTCTCATCTTCGGGTGGGCGGGGCTTATCGAGGGCATCGTGAACCGCATACATAAAGAGCTGGGGGAAAAGGCCACGGTGGTGGCGACCGGAGGCTACGCCGGAATAATCGCCAAAGAAACGAAAGCCATCGACGAGGTCAATCCACATTTAACGCTTATCGGAATTAAAGCGATACATGATATGAACAGGGAGTAGGGAACAGGGGAGGTTGTTATGTTAAAAGATAAAACGATAGTACTTGGGATTACGGGGGGCATCGCGGCTTACAAGGCGGTCGACCTTGCCAGCAAGCTGACACAGGCGGGGGTGAAAGTGGAAGTGATTATGACCGAGGCGGCGACCAAGTTCATCACTCCCCTAACGCTGCGCAACATTACGCATCGGCCGGTAGTGACCGACATGTTCGAACCGGCTTCCGAGTGGAGCGTGGAGCACGTAGCTCTAGCAGAAGCCGCTAATGCGGTGGTGATTGCGCCGGCGACCGCCAATACCATCGCCAGGCTGGCAGGAGGTATCGCAGACAACATGCTGGGCACGGTGGTGCTGGCGACCAAAGCGCCGGTGATTATCGCGCCGGCCATGAACGATTTAATGTACGCCAATAGCGTGACGCAGGACAACGTAGCTAAATTAAAGGCGAGAGGCTTTACGTTTATCGAGCCGGAGTACGGGCGGCTGGCATCGGGGAAAATGGGTAAAGGGCGTCTGCCGGACACGGCAACGATTATCCAGGCAATCGAACAGGCGCTGGGGCAAAAGAGGGATTTTGAAGGTAAACGAATAGTTGTGACGGCGGGGGGAACGAGAGAACCCATCGACCCGGTGCGACACATAGGGAACAGGTCGTCGGGGAAGATGGGGTACGCTTTAGCGGAGGCGGCGCGAGACCGGGGGGCTAAAGTGACGCTGGTGGCGGCGAACGTAGCGCTGGAAGAACCGGCAGGCATGGAAATTGTTAAAGTAAAGACGGCGGCGGAGATGAAAATGGCGGTAGCGGGGGCGGTCAAGAAAGCTGACGTGTTGATAATGGCGGCAGCGCCGGCGGACTACCAGCCGGAAGCAATCGCCAAAGCCAAGATAAAAAAAGAGTCGGGACAGAATTTGACTCTAAACCTGGTCAAGACGCCGGACATTTTGAGCGAGGTGCGGGGGGACTTTTTGCGGGTGGGATTCGCGGCGGAGAGCGAGAACCTGGTGGCTAACGCGAGAAAGAAGCTGGCGGAGAAAAAGCTGGACATGATTATCGCGAACGACATCACGAAAGCGGACAGCGGATTTGACACGGACACGAACCGGGTGGTGATTATAGATAAAAAGGGCAAGACGGAAAAACTGCCCTTGATGAGCAAGCGGGAGGCGGCGGATAAGATACTGGACAGAGTGAGGGGGATGGTGGGGAGCAGGGAATAGGGAGTGGAGAAAAATCAAATATTAAAAATCAAATCTCAAAAACACAGATAAAAAGTAAAAAATCAGGGAATAAGGGAATTATTTATATTAGGTTAATAAACCAAAAATGATAATTCAGCAATACAAACCTGAATATGAAAGCGCCGTCATCGAGCTCTGGCGGAAGTGCAATTTAGTACGACCGCAAAATGACCCGAAAAAGGACATTAAGAGGAAGCTGAAGGTCAATCCGGAGCTATTTTTAGTGGGGGTGGAAGGGGGGAAAGTTATAGCGGCGGCGATGGGCGGGTATGAAGGGCATCGGGGATGGGTGAACTACCTGGGAGTTGACCCCGAATACCGGCACAGGGGATTGGGTCGGAAAATGATGGAGGCATTAGAAGAAAAACTGCTGGAAATGGGATGCCCGAAACTTAATTTACAGGTTTACGCCGATAATACCGGAGCGGTGAAATTTTACGAACGCATAGGGTATAAAAACGACGGAGTGGTCAGCCTGGGGAAGAGGCTGATACCGGATTAAGGTTAAGGCTTTTTACACCAATACTAGAAAGAGAAAATTATGACTGATATACCGGAAAAACAAGAAGAGATGCCCAAGGCGTACGAGCCAGGGAAGGCGGAGGAGAAGTGGTACAAGTACTGGATGGAGAAGGGCTATTTTACGCCGAAAATAGATAAGAAGAAAACGCCTTTCGTTATCATCATGCCGCCACCGAATGTCACCGGCGAACTTCACCTCGGCCATGCTCTGGAAAGCGCTTTGCAAGATGCCATGATACGCTGGCACCGTATGAAGGGAGAGCCGACACTCTGGCTGCCCGGCGTTGACCATGCCGCGATAGCCGCCCAGGTAGTCGTGGAACGACAACTGGCTAAAGAAGGGCTTGACCGCCACAAATTAGGCCGCGAGAAATTCCTGGAGAGAATGTATCAGTGGGTAGCAAAAAGCCGGCATACCATCACAAGGCAGCACATGAGGCTTGGTATCTCCTGCGATTGGACTCGCCTGCGCTTTACCATGGACGAGGAGTCGAGCCGGGCGGTGCGCATCACGTTCAAACGCCTTTATGACAAGGGTCTGATATACCGCGGGGAGCGTATAATCAACTGGTGCCCGCGCTGCGGCACGGCGCTTTCCGACCTCGAGGTAGAACATCAAGATGTCAACGGCCACCTGTGGTACGTGAGATACCCGGTAGCGGGAGAGAAAGACAGCTATATAACAGTCGCCACGACACGTCCCGAAACGATACTGGGAGACACGGCGGTGGCGGTCAACCCTGAAGATAAGAGATTCAAGGGGATGGTGGGAAAGAAAGTAATCCTGCCTGTCGTCAACCGCGAGATACCGATAGTCGCCGATGAAGCGGTGAGCAAAGAATTCGGCACCGGCGCCGTCAAAGTAACACCGGCGCACGACCCGGTGGACTTCGAGGTGGCGCAAAGGCAAAAGCTGCCACTAGTTAACATCCTCAACACCGACGTGACGATGAACGAGAACGCGGGACCGTATAAGGGCATGGACCGCTACGAATGCCGCAAAGCCATCATCGCCGACCTGGAAAAAACAGGACAGCTGGTAAAAACCGAAGAATACAGTCACGCCGTGGGACACTGCGAGCGCTGCCATACAATAGTCGAGCCTATCGCCAGCCGTCAATGGTTCGTGAAAACCGAGCCTTTAGCCAAACCTGCCATCGAAGTCGTTAAAGACGGGCGTATTACGATACTGCCGGAGCGTTTCACCAAGGTATACCTCAACTGGATGGAAAACATCCGCGACTGGTGTATCTCCCGCCAGCTCTGGTGGGGGCACCGCATACCGATATGGTACTGTGCCGACTGCCATGAGCTGACGGTGGATGTGGAGACGCCGACGGCTTGCGCCAAATGTGGCTCCAAGAAAATCGAGCAGGACCCGGACACGCTGGATACCTGGTTCAGCTCCGGGCTGTGGCCGCATTCTACACTAGGCTGGCCGGATAATACCGAAGACCTCCGCTATTTTTACCCCACCACAGTGATGAACCCCGGCTACGAAATTCTGTTTTTCTGGGTGGCCCGGATGATAATGCTGGGTATCGAAAACACCGGTGAAATTCCGTTCCACACCGTCTATCTTCACGGCCTGATACGGGACGAAAAAGGCATCAAGATGAGCAAGACAAGAGGCAATGTGGTAGACCCGCTGGACCTGATGAACGAATACGGCACGGACGCGCTGCGGTTCGCATTAACGACCGGCACATCCCCCGGCAACGACTCGCGGCTATCCGTGGAGAAAATGGAAGCCAGCCGCAACTTCGCCAACAAGCTATGGAACGCCGAGCGTTTCGTTATCAGGAGCCTGGAGGCAGACAGCAACGTCACCAACGAAATAAAGCAGGACACACTTAAGACGGAGGACAGGTGGATACTTTCGCGCCTGAACAGGACAATCGGAGAGATTACCAGACTCCTGAACGAATTCCAGTTCGGGGAGGCGCAAAGGCAGATACACGACTTTTTGTGGGGCGAGTACTGCGACTGGTACATCGAGCTAGCCAAGATAAGGCTGCAGGCAAACGACACTTCACCACTGCCGGTGCTGGTGCACGTGCTGGAAAAGGCACTAAGGCTGCTGCACCCCTTCATGCCGTTCATTACCGAGGAACTGTGGCAGCATTTGAGGAAATACACAAAACAGCCCGGGATGGAGTCGATAATGATCGCGGAGTACCCGGAAGCCGATGAAAGCCTGCTAGACACGGGGGCGGAGAAAGAAATAGAGACCATCGCCGAAATAATACGGTCGATACGTAACGTACGCGCGCAGTATAAAGTAGAAAGCATGAGATGGGTGGAGTCGAAAATATATACGGAACAAGCGACGATTTTCACCTATGACGAGGCCATACAAACGCTGGCGAGGACCAAGCCAGTCACCTTCCTGAAAGGGGAGCCCAGGGAAAAGGCGGGGGACAATACGCTGGTGATACCGCTGACGCAGGCGACGGTGGTTATTCCGATGGCCAGCATGTTCGACATGGAAGCGGAGAGAAAAAGGATAGAGAAGGACCTGGAACAGACGCAGGGAGAGGCAAGCCGTCTCGAAGCCAGGCTGAAAGATAAAGCGTTCCTGACAAAAGCGCCGGCGGCGGTTGTTGAAAAGGAAAAAAATAAACTTTATACTCTAAATGAGAAGCTGGAAAAACTAAAGCAACAATATTCCAAATTATAGGAGGTGGGGTTATGTTCTCGAAAGTGTTGGTCCCGCTGGACGGTTCCAAGGTAGGTGAATCCGCTTTGCCGGCTATAGAGCAACTGGTGGATAAACTGGCTGCCGGAACAACAGTCGAGGTTATCCTCATCGGGGTAATAACGCTGCTGCGGCACTGGGTGGTGGTGGGGGAAGCGAGCGCACCGGTCTCCTATACGGAGGACGAGCTCTCACTAATCAGGCACAGAGTTGAAACTTATCTAGCCAAGACCGGGGAATCTTTAAAGAAGAAAAACGTAGATGTCAAGACGATAGTGAGCACCGGCAACGCCGCCGACGAAATAATCAAAGCCTCCGAGGACACAGGGGCGGATTTGATAGCCATGTCCACGCACGGGAGGTCGGGGCTACGGAGGCTAGCGTTCGGGAGCATCACGGATAAAGTGCTGCACCGGTCACACATCCCGGTGCTGATGGTACGGGCGCCCGAAGGCACGGTGAACGAGTAAAAAGGGGGGCTTGTGCCCCTTTTACAGGACCTCTCCCCAACCATTAATGAATGCTGTTGAACCGTTAAATATAGCTGTGCAAAGTGTGGATTCCAGCCTTCGCTGGAATGACAATGGCCAAGATGGAAACTGCCGCGTCACGATTTCATCGTGGTCTCGCAATGACACCAGGGGAAAAGGGTGACTGGATTCCCAATCAAGTTGGGAATGACGTGTTGAGGTCGGTGGAGAGTACTTGAGAAACGCCTTTTTGGCGCCACTGCCGTTGAAGATAGTCTAGAGCTTTTTTAGTATCGCTGGCGATGCGGGCTTTTTCACAGCGCTTGAGGCGGTACTTGAAGAGCCAGTAGGTGAACTCCTTCATCTCGTCGATAGTAGTGGAAAGGCGCTGGGGATAGCGTTTTTCCTGCCGGAACCGCTTTAAGAGGTCGTCCCTTTCAGCGTCATAGATGCGGTGATAAGCTTCATCAGAGGAATATGAGCGGCGAAGACCCTGCACCCACCTTTCCTTATCGATAGCTTCCTGGACGGCTAAAAGCAAAGCCTCTTCGACGGTGACGCCGTAAAAATAGTTGAGGTACTGGCCGTATTTAATGTCGCCGATAAGCTCCCTGACCTCCGCAGCATCGAGGTCAAGCGGGAGGAGGCCGTGAAAGAGGAGGGCGTCCCTTTCTTTTTCCGGCAGGAGCCCTTCGACAGTATCGCAGAGTCGCTCCGCCAAGAGAAGCCAGTCGAAAGCCTCGCCATCGATGAGGTAAACGTAAGAGCGGTCGTTATAATCTTCCAAAGCGCTGGTCCAGAGTCCGATAGCGCCGAGGAGGGAGAGATACCAATGCCTACCGGAGGCGAGGGCTTCCTTGAGATAACGGACAGCTTCAGCATCACCGGCGGCGGATTCAGCAGGGACGAGGCGGTTCTCTTCAGCGGGCATAGCAGGCCTTAAGCATGAGCGGAGGGCTGCCTTTGCGGGAACTCCGCCTTGAGTTTTTCATAGAAAGCGAGCCTGCCGGTATTGACAAGCTCGGTGAGTTTTTTAGCGATAGCCTCGCCGGCACCGGGGATTTCTTTAAGCCGGTCTTCCGCAACCAGTTTGGCAACCGGCTCCTTGAGTTCAGCAATAGAGCAGGCGACTTTCTCATAAGCGCGGATTTTAAAGATATTATCTTTCTTAAGCTTAAGCATGGCGGCGATATCCGTGAAGATTAGAGAGATTTCAACGTTGGTCATGGCTATCTTCCGTGGCAGTGCTTGTATTTTTTGCCGGAGCCGCAGGGGCAGGGGTCGTTGCGGCCGACCTTTTTGCCGCCAGCCATGGCGGGGGCGCGGGGTTTGCTATCGCCTTTTGAGCCGAGTCCGGCTTGAGCCATAGGGGACTGGGGCGGGGCATTTGAGCGCTGCATGAGGCTGACGTGGAAGATGACATTAGCCACCTCATGCTGGATGGTCTCCAAAAGCGTCTGGAACTGCTCGTAGCCGGTACGCTTATAGGCATCCACGGAGCGCGTCTGGCGTAAAGTCTGCCAGCCCGCCTGAAGGCGCATATGGTCCATAGCGGTGAGGTGCTCCACCCAGAGTTTATCGATAACCTGGAGCATGACGAGACGCTCCAGCACGCGGGATTTATCGGGGCCGAGTTCTTTTTCACGCTGCTCATAGAGGTTGACCGATAGCTCGATGAGTTTTTGCCGGATTTCTTTTTCACTTAAAGAGGCGAGGATTCCGGCATTGATATTGCGGGGGAGGGGCATAATGCGGCTGACGTCTTTAAGCATATCGGCGATATTGCCGTCCTCGCCAAACTGGCCGGGGGGATGGGAGGCAATAACGCCCTCCAACTCTTTGCGCACCATATCCAGGATATTAGACTTGAGGTCGGCGCCGGAAAGAATCTTGTTCCTTTCCCGATAGATAAGCTCGCGGTGCTTGTTAACAACATCATCGTACTCGACGAGGTTTTTACGAATGTCGAAGTGATAACCCTCAACGCGCTTCTGAACATCCGTAATCATACCGGTAACCATCTTATTTTCCAGGGGGGTGTCTTCACCCATGCCTACCCAGCCCATGACAGTTTTAATGCGGTCGCCGCCGAAGCGGCGCATGATATCATCTTCCAGGGAGATATAGAAACAGGAATAACCGGGGTCGCCCTGGCGGCCGGCACGACCGCGCAGTTGGTTATCAATGCGGCGGGCTTCATGGCGCTCCGTGCCGACAATGTGGAGTCCGCCCAGCTCAACAATTTTATCGTGCTGTTTTTGCCATTCAACAAGCTCTTTTTCGTATTTCTTAAGCTCTTCAGCGTCATCCGATTCAGGTTTTTCCGGCTTTCTGCCACCCAGCACGATATCCACGCCGCGTCCAGCCATGTTGGTAGCGACAGTCACCATGCCCGGCCGGCCGGCATAGGCGATGATTTCACCCTCTCTGGTATGCTCCTTGGCGTTAAGGACCTGGGTGGTGATGCCCTGCCGCTTAAGCAAACCGCTCAAAAGCTCCGACTTTTCAATAGAGACGGTGCCGATGAGCACGGGA
>MGMT01000065.1 GCA_001796525.1 Chloroflexi bacterium RBG_13_51_52
TACCATACCAGCCTGCGATTATAAACGGATATTCGATGGAAATAAAGGCCCGAACACCGGCGGTATGGGCAGCTACAGTCCGCCCGAGTTTTATAACAACGTGCTTGGCGATATTATCATGAAGACTATTATGGAACCGGTAATTCTCGCCATGGCGGATGAGGGGCGGCCTTACAAAGGCACGCTCTATGGCGGTCTGATGATTATTAATAAAGTGCCGAAGGTGATAGAATTTAACGCCCGTCTCGGGGACCCGGAGACGCAGGTAGTCCTTCCGCGTCTGAAGACCGACCTGCTGGAAATTATACTGGCAGTAGTTGAAAATAGACTTGATAAAATAAAAATAGAATTCGATAATAATGCCTGCGTGGGTGTGGTCATGGCATCCGGCGGATACCCGGGCAGCTATAAGACCGGCTTTCCGATTAGCGGCCTGGATGACCTGGATAAAGATATTATCGTGTTTCACGCCGGAACGAGGCTTAATCCGGAAGGCCAGATACTGACCAGTGGTGGACGCGTATTAACCGTGGTAGCAACGGGGAAAAACCTGGCGGAAGCCCGCAAAAAGGTTTACCAAAACATTAGCAGGATTAACTTTGAAGAGTGTTATTATAGAAAAGATATAGCAGCAGTTTAATAATTGTTAAGAGAGGTACTTGTTATGCCCTTAGTAGGCGTGGTGATGGGGTCAAAATCAGACTCTGAAGTGATGCAAGCGGCGCTGGACGTTCTTGCCAGTCTGGGCATCGAGCACGAAGTGAATATTATATCGGCCCACCGCACCCCGGAAAAAGCCAGGGAATACGCCCGGTCCGCCCGGGAACACGGCATCGAGGTTATCATTGCCGCGGCGGGAATGGCGGCGCATTTGCCCGGCGTGCTGGCTAGCTGGACTACCCTGCCGGTTATCGGCGTGCCCATGGCTAACGGCGAACTTAAAGGGGTGGATGCCCTTTATTCCATCGTGCAAATGCCGGCCGGCATACCGGTAGCCTGTATGGCGATAGGCAGCACGGGAGCGAAAAATGCCGCTTACCTTGCCGCCGAGATTCTCGGGTTGAAACATGATACAATTAGGCGGGCATACGAAAAGTACCGCAGCGAACTGCAAAAATAAAGTTGGTGAAAAATATCCGAACCGGACACATGCCACTTTAATAACCTGAAAACGAAGGAGAGCGTCATGATTGAACGGTATTCCCGACCTGAAATGAAAAAGGTATGGTCAGACGAGAATAAGTTCAGCAAATGGCTAGACGTGGAAATAGCCGTTTGCGATGCCTGGGCAGAGGTCGGAGCCATTCCGCGTAAGGCTATTCCCAAGATAAAAATGGCCAAATGCAACATCAAACGCATGGAAGAAATCCTCAAGGAAACACGACATGATATGACCGCGTTCCTTGGTTCGGTTGCCGAAAGTATCGGGGAAGAATCACGCTATATCCACCTCGGGCTTACGTCTTCCGATGTTATAGATACAGCTACCAGCCTGCAGCTGGTCGAGGCAGCCAACATCCTGATTCGGGATATTAAAGAGCTTACAGCCGTCCTGGCACAAAGGGCAATCGAGCATAAATATACTATAATGATCGGCCGAACGCACGGCATACACGCCGAGCCCATTTCTTTCGGGTTAAAAATGGCATTGTGGTTGGAAGAGATGAGACGCAATCTGAACCGTCTTTCCGAAGCCAAAAAAGTAATCTCTATAGGCAAGATATCGGGAGCAGTCGGTACCTACGCTACGGTAACCCCCGAAGTTGAACAGAAAGCCTGCCATAAGCTCGGGCTAGAACCCGCCCCGATATCGAACCAGGTCCTACAGCGCGATCGCCATGCCCAGTTCGTTACCACCCTGGCAATTATGGCCGGTTCGCTGGAGAAGTTCGCCACGGAAATCAGGGCTCTCCAAAAAACCGAGGTCCATGAGGTAGAAGAGCCTTTCGGGGTCGGTCAGACCGGCTCGTCTGCCATGCCTCATAAGCGCAATCCAGAACTCTCGGAAAGGGTATGCGGACTGGCGCGTCTGGTGCGCGGCTATGCGATGACATCGTTGGAAAATATGGCTTTATGGCACGAGCGTGATATCAGCAACTCCTCCAATGAACGCATCACCCTGCCAGATTCTTGCCTTGTAATGGACTATATACTGGCGCTTTTCGCTTCGGTCATGAGGCGGTTGCAGGTTTTCCCGCACCGCATGAAGAAGAACCTCGAACTGACGCGGGGTCTGGTATTCTCGCAGAGAGTCATGCTGGCTCTCATCGATAAAGGCTTGAGTCGACAAAAAGCCTATGAAATCGTGCAGAGAAATGCATCGAAATCCTGGAAAGGCAACAAGAATTTCTTGACTCTGGTAAAAGCCGATACTGAAGTTACCGGTGTCCTGTCAACCGAAGAACTGGAAAAGATATTTGATTACAAATTCTATCTCCAGCACGTTGACGATATTTTCTTGAAGTTAGGATTGACCAAGAGTCAGTGGCGGGGAAGCATTCCCGATATCGTGGAATTGTAGCCTGAAACCATATAGTCCCCCGGTATGATTGAGGAGATGTCAGGAGAGGTGATTATCGATGGATGTTAATGAATTCCCCGTGTTGATGGAAACGCAACTGCCGCTGCCGGTATTCATCCGCGGCAAGGTACGCGATACTTATGACCTCGGCAGCCACCTGCTTATTGTAGCCACCGACCGCATATCAGCATTCGATGTCGTGTTGCCCAACGGAATTCCCCTCAAAGGGCATGTCTTGAACCGTCTCTCTTCTTTCTGGTTCCGGCGTACCGCAGAAATTATACCCAATCACATGACCGAGGCAATCGATAATGTTCACAGTATCGATTCCTACCTGCCTGAAGAAAAGCGTTTTGCTTATCCCTCATATTTAAGAGGGCGTTCGATGATGGTAAAGAAGGTGAAACGCCTGCCGGTGGAATGCGTGGTACGCGGTTATATATCCGGTTCAGCATGGGTGGAATACAAGGAAAAGGGCACAGTGTCAGGAAGAACTTTGCCACCCGGCTTACTGGAAAGCGAGGAGTTAAAAGAGCCTATATTTACACCGACCACTAAAGCCGAGACGGGCCATGATGAGCCTCTCACGAAAGAACAGATTATCAAGACATTCGGACTCCCGATAAGCCAGGAGATAGAAGCGAAAAGCCTGGCTTTATATACTTCCGCGCGAGAATACGCTCTGACTAAAGGAATCATTATTGCCGACACCAAATTCGAGTTCGGTATCGATAATGGTAGGCTGATACTTATTGACGAAGCCCTCACGCCAGATTCATCACGCTTCTGGGATGCTGCCAAATATAAAGCAGGACAATCTCAAGATTCGATGGATAAACAGCCTGTCCGCGACTTTCTTTCAGCATCCGGATGGAATAAACAACCCCCCGCGCCACCCTTGCCTCCGGACGTTGTAAAAGCTGCATCTCAAGGATATATTGCAGCATACGAGAGGCTTACAGGCCGCAATCTGGCTATCCTCGAGTAATTGCACTATCTTTCCAGATATTCTTTAGTGCTGGGCAACTCTCCGGCCAGACGCGCATCAATCCGCATAGCGGTATCCAGCGCCCTTCCCAGGGCTTTAAAAAGCGCTTCCGCCTTATGGTGGTCATTAGTACCATACACTATCGAAGCATGGAGATTCATCCTGGCTTCAATGGCAAACGATTCTAGGAAATGCCGGACAAGGTCAGCGGGAAAGCCGGACATATCGTTGTTACTGAATTCAAGATTAAGCACCGAATAGCCCCTGCCACTGATATCTACCGCTACCGTTACCAGCGTATCATCCATCGGCACGGATACATCAGCCATACGCACGATGCCGCGTTTTTCTCCCAGAGCCTCCCCGAATGCCCTGCCCAAACAAATTGCGACGTCCTCTACCACATGATGAATATCGTCACCGTTAGCATTTAGCTTTATGTCAAATAATCCGTGTTTAGCCATTTGTGATAACAGGTGGTCGAACATTTTTATACCGGTATTAACCGCCCAGTCACCTTGACCATCCAGTTTCAATTCAAGACTGACATTGGTCTCTTTGGTATCTCTCTTGACGTTAGCCTTTCTGCCTTCTTCTACTAAAGAATTTAGTAATTCCATAGCACCCTTGAGAAAGGTACCGCCTATGGGAATTTTCCCGGTACGCGTTCTCTGGTAAAGGGGGCGGCTGCAGCCTATTTTCTCCGCCATCTGCTGGTCAGAGTAACCTTTATCTTTCTGTAATTGGACTATTTTTTTTAATACAGTTTCCGCCGATTCCATGATATTTCCCCTTGTAAAGTCATAAGTGTTATAGTTAACTGTTATATATTATAACATATTAATCGTATTTGTCAATAGATATATTAACATTTTATGTTATCATTTATAACATGTATGTTAATACAGGTATTACACGGTATCCATTGAATAGCGCGGTGAGAAATACTATCGATGCAAGGCTTTAAAGCTCACGGAGGGCGTCAATCAAAGCTTCGGTATGTCCCGGCTTGCCAACACTGATACGGATGCTGTTCTTTAAAAGCGGGTTATCGAAGTAGCGCACCAGGACACCTTTTTTCTGGAGTTTCAGATGGAGTTCGCCGGCACTGCCCTTTAAGACGGCACAATAAATAAAGTTAGCCCGGGAAGGATAAGGCTTAAGCCAGGATATCTTTCTCAACTCATTAAACAGCCTGACTCTTTCTTCAATGATAGCTTTTACCCTGCCCTGCAGATAATCGAGGTCGGCGAATGACTCTTTAACGGCAATCTCAGCGGCGACGCTAACGTTATGAGGTATCTTAATAACCATCATGTAAGCGGCAACCGCGGGCGGAAAAACGCCGTAGCCGATTCTCAACCCGGCCAGACCTGCCCATTTGCTGAAAGAACGCAGTACAATCAAATTCTGGTACTTTCTCGTACACGGCATGACCGTTTCGCCGCTGAACTCATAATAAGCCTCGTCAACGACAACGGGTAAACCAGTCTCGATGATTTCAATGATATCCTTTAGCGGTATAACGTTCCCGGTGGGATTATTGGGTGTGGCTAGAAATATTATCTTCGTCCTGGAGGTGATGGCCGATATTATCCCCTTAACATCAATGGCAAAATTATCGTCCCGGTTAATGTTGACCACCGTGCCACCGCATATCTCCGTGCTGAACCGATAAATATCGAACGTGGGCACGCTGTTAATCACTTCATCGCCGGGGCCGACGAACAATCGTACGATATAATCAATCAGGGTATTGCTGCCGTGACCTGCCACGATAGATTCGATGGGAACGCTAGCGTAACCCGCCAGCATTTTACGTAGCTCCTGCTGGCCGTCATCAGGGTAAATATTGAAGTGCTGACATTCAGCCAGCGCCTTGAGCACCCGAGGGGAACAGCCGTAGGGGTTCTCGTTGGCATTCATCTTTACTATATCGTCCAGAGAAACGTCAACCTTGCCCTCAAGCGTATCCGGAGAGGTGCTGGCGCTATAGCCGGTAAAACCTTTCAGGTGGGGACGTATCAATTTTTCTATTCCGTCATCAGCCACTTACTTGCCTCCCTGTCCTTTGTCCTCAAGGCGTTTTTCCACGGCGCGGGCGTGGGCATCGAGTCCCTCCGCCCTGGCGATAACCGAGGCAGCTTTACCAAGTTGTATCAAGTCCTTTTTATCTGTTTTTACGATATTGATAAGCTTAACGAAGTCGAGAATATTGAGGGGCGAACCGAAACGCGCTGTACCTCCCGTGGGCAATACATGGCTCGGTCCAGCCACATAATCAACCAGAGCCTCGATAGAGTTCTCTCCTACGAAGAGACACCCGGCGTTGCGCACTTTATCGACATAGGATGCCGCGTTTTTCACCACCAGGCAAAGGTGCTCCGGTGCATTGAGATTAGCCAGTTCGATTGCCTCATCCACGCTATCAACTACGGCTATAAATCCCCGCTTTTCTAAAGCCTCCACGATGATATCCCGGCGCTTTAAAGACTTGAGCTGCTTTTCAATTTCAAGATTGACGGTGTCAGCAAACTTACGAGACATCGTTATTAGTATTGCCGAAGCCAGCGAGCCGTGCTCCGCCTGCGCCAGCAGGTCGGCAGCAATATAAGACGCATCAGCCGTTTCATCGGCGATGATAATCACCTCGCTGGGCCCGTAAAGCCCATCGATGCCGACCGTCCCATAGACCATCTTTTTAGCCAGGGTTACATAGATGTTGCCGGGTCCGCAGATTTTATCTACCGCAGGAACCGTTTCAGTGCCATACGCCAGAGCGGCAATAGCCTGGGCGCCGCCTACCAAGAAGATGCGGTCGACTTCAGCGATTTTTGCTGCCGCTAATGTTATAGGCGAGACCTTGCCGTTCTTCTGCGGCGGCGTGACCAGTATAATCTCTTTCACTCCGGCCGCCCGCGCTGGAACAGCCGTCATGAGTAAAGACGAGGGCAGTGGCGCGGAAAAACCTGGCACATAAACACCAACCTTTTCCAGCGGGCGTATCAGCCAGCCCAGCTTCGACTTGGTGTTTTCTTTCAAGAGCAGCCGTTTCTGTTCCAGGTGATAAGAGGATATACGTTCGACAGCCAGTTTCATAGCGGAGATAAGCTCTTTATCCGTCTCGCGATAGGCTTGATTTACCTGCTTCCGTTCTACTTCCAGTGCAGCCAGTTTTACGCCGTCTAACTTTTGCGTATATTCGAAGAGAGCCGCATCGCCGCGCCGGCGTACATCATCAATGATTTGCCGGAGAGCCTGCTCGCGCTCGCTATCGTCCCCCGAAACCGGCACTGACTGCCGGTATAGTAACGGTCTGGCTTTATCAAAGCCTTCTACAATTTTCATTTATTCATTTCCTGCAGCCGTACGCAGTCGCTTTACAATAGACTCAATACGTTTGTTTTTATTCGCATCGGCTACCGAACCTGTATTGCCGATGAGGCAGGCGGTAGACTCGAAAAGCGTCTCGATTATTTTCAGGTTATGACGGGCTATCGTCCGGCCGGTTTCCGTATTTTCGATAAGTAAATCGGCATCCTCCGGCAGGAATGCCTCGGTAGCGCCCCAGGTGGGAATCACCCGGTAGTGCCCGAGGTGGTTTTCCCTAGCATATTTATCCGCAATATTAACATACTCTGAAGCCAGGCGAAACGGCTCTTCCCTGCCGGCGCTGAACCGCAATAAATCGCCTGGATTATTAATGGGAAGCTCCTGACTCACCACCGCCACCAGCCTGACCCGACGCAGTTTCAGGTCCAGTATTTCTTTAACCGGACTGGATGGGAACTGGGCAAGGTGGTCCGCAAGCCAATCACGACCCGTTATCGCCAGATCGAAGTTGCCGTTGGCTACCTGCAAAGGCATATCCTGGGGACGTATCACCTTAACCGTTACCCCGTCAATGCCGATTTTGGGTCGGCGATTACCAATATCGGAGGGATAATCATCTATTTTTATCCCAGCCTTGTTCAATAACTCGACGGTCTGCTGCTGTTGGTGTCCGTCCGGTAAAGCCAGGTAGACGATGTCTTTTCCCGGTTTTTGAGCACGAATGTTGCCGGTATTACTAAATGGAATATCATCATTCCTTTCAGCGACGCTTTTTGATGTCTCCGGCAGCGCGTTTAAGATAGATGTTACGATTTTATCAAGGTGCTTATTTCCCCAGCTGTTTCTGTTAGCAATAAGGAAAGTGCTGAAATCCAGCACCTGACCGAACGGCGATAGCCCGTATCCGGCGATGTCCGCCGTGCCTCCCGCCGAAAGCAATACCATATCGGCATTCTCCGGGGGATAAGCCTCGGCGGCGCCCCAAACCGGGAAGATGCTGAAACGGCTCAAGCGGTTTTTCAGGGCGAAAGCCTCCGCCAGATTAGGATACTCGCTGGCGATGCGTATAGGCGCGCCGTTCTGCCTCAAGTCCAGCGACTTTCCAGCCGCCGCCATATACAGCGAGCTTTCACCGTATAACAGGTCCTTTACCTTGATAACATCACTGGAAGGGTACTTTGCCAGCAGTTCTTCGACCCAGTCCAGTCCGCAAATCCCCAGGTCGTAGTTGCCCATAGCTATCTGGATGGGGATATCCTTCTCATGGAAGACACGGATGAGCAGGTCGGGGAACTTTCCAGACTTAGGACGGTAGAAGCCCATGCTGGAGTGATACTCATCCAGGCGCCAGTCGGCTTTCTGGAGCAGGGCGGCCGTCTTTCTTAATAAACGCCCCTTGGGCAGGGCAATTTTAACCGCCACCTTTCCCCTCCAGAAGCTTAATGACTTCATCAACCGACCGGACAGACGTCTTTTTAGACTTTACCTTATCAATAAACGCCATCGCCGCGGCACTTTTAACCTCTAATATCCACCCGGCTTCACGTCCATCCAGGTCGATTTCCGCGATGAAACCGGCGTTGCGTAATGCATCGGCTATTATAAAAGCTTCCTTAGCACTTGCATCGTATACAACCTTAATTAATATCCTACGGGGTTGAGGGGAAACGATAGTCGTCGCTTTTACCAGCTTGATTAAGCGGTCGAGATAAATGGCGAAACCGGATGCCGGGACATCGCCGCCACCCATGGCGGAAATCAGGGCATCATAACGCCCGCCCCCGCCGATTTTCTCCCTGCCGCTAAAGAGCTGGAATATCATGCCCGTATAGTATTCAAAGCCCGCCCCCGAGGCGATGTTAATCTGGTATTTTATGCCTAAATCATCCAGGATGGAGACTGTTTTCAGAAAATCATCGAGGGGCGAACGCATCCCGGGTATGCTCCGGCATAAAGACGCCCGCTGGTCCCGTAGAAAATCAGCCGATTGCCCCTTTTTGCTCAATAAAGGCAACAATAAATCGCCAAGCTCCGACGATTCCCGGCTGGCTTCTGATAACAAAGTCGTGTCGCCATCGAGGATGCTATCGAACATACGATGCTGCTCCTCCGGAGTCAACTTAAGTTTTGCCAGCAACGCCTGCATCAAGCCGGCGTGCGATAGTCTCAATTCAACACCCTTAAGCCCCAGTTTTTTCACAATTTCCAAGGACAGCGCTATCAATTCAGCGTCGGCTATGGCGGAACCAGCCCCGATAAGCTCGGCGCCGCACTGCCACCTTTCCCTGTTTCCCTCTCCGCCCTCAAAGGTAAACATATTGGCGGTATAAAAAAGCCTCGCCAGTCCCTGTCCCAGCATGCTCTCGGTATAGAGGCGGGCGACCGGTATGGTGCCGTCAGGACGCAGCACGACCCGCTCGCCGCTCCAGCCGTCCCAGTCGAGAAAGGAGTAGACCTTGCCCAGCATGCCGGGCGTCAGCGTCCCCGCCGAAGTAAACAGGTGCAGGTATTCGATGGTGGGCGTACGGACCTCACGATAGCCCCATTTGATATAGCAATCGCGACAAATCCCCACCACCCAGCGAAACACCGCCATTTCTACCGGGGACATATCGCGCATTCCTTTGCACCGCTGGATTTTCATATTTTACCCTTTTAAGAACAAATACAAATATAATGTACACTAAATTACGCGGCTATTCAATTCTTTATCTTCCTGTCCGGCAATATGGTAATATCTATCTATAATGGGAATGACGGACTAAAAATCATGTCTAAAGACCTGTCAGCAGCGGCAATTACGAAGGGATTAAAGACGCGTAAAATCGGGCGGAAAGTTTTTTACCTGCCGCGCGTAACTTCAACGATGGATATTGCCCGGAGTGAGGCTATAAAAGGAGCAGCCGAAGGTACGGTCGTCATTGCCGGGGAGCAGACCGGGGGGAGGGGCAGGCTGAAGCGGAGCTGGCTGGCGCCGGAGGGGAATATAGCTTTATCCATCATTCTTTATCCTGATATTGAAAGCCTGCCCTACTTGATAATGATTGCGTCGCTGGCAGTAGTAAAGATCATCGAGTCGGTCACCGGACTGAAGGCCGGGATAAAATGGCCCAACGATATCCTCATCAACGGGAAAAAGGTGTGCGGGGTTCTTATCGAGAATGAGGTGAGGGGTAATAAGGTGACATACTCTATCGTGGGCATCGGGATAAACGTTGACTTAAAGGTTGCCGATCATGCCGAGATAGCGACCACCGCCACCAGCCTGAAAGACGAGTCGGGTAAGGACGACCTACGGATAAAGATAATAAGGTCGCTACTGACGGAGTTCGAAAGACTGTATCTGAAACTGCCGGACGGAAAAGCAATCTACGAAGCGTGGCGGAATAACTTAATAACACTGGGGAAAAATGTCAGGGTAGAATCAGGCAATCAGACTATCGAAGGCGTGGCGGAAGCGGCAGACGAGGACGGGGCTTTAGTGATACACGGTGCAGACGGGACAGTTACTAAAGTTGTGGCCGGGGATGTTACGTTAAGAGAAAAGTAAGGGCGGGGATACATAATCCCCACCCCTATACTTAAATCTACTTCTTCTTGATAATAGGCATCCACAATTCGCATTGCATTACCTCACCAGGTTTTTCCGGAAGGTAGACTTCAAGCTCCGGCTTGGCATCATGCTCATAGCCCGTGGATGGAAACCATTCACTGAAAATACGCTTGGTGACGTCCTGAAGATTATCCAGGGTACAGTCGAACACCGCCCAAGTAGCAGCCGGTATCTCAATCTTTTCAAATGTACCAGATGATGTTCCGTGAGGAAGCTCCACGCCGATACCATAGGAAAATTTAACGGCGTCGGCCTCCCCGTAGCAGATACCCAACATAACACTGCGAGTCACAGCACCGGGCTTATTACCGGTGAGGGATGTCATCTTGGAACACTCCGGAGACTTCATGAATTCTTCCCACCATTTTGGAATCTCTACGAAGTTTTGTCCGTTGATAGTAGTAAACTGGCGAGTTCTCGCAGCAATCGTGAGTCCGGGTTTTTCTATGATTCGATAGTCCATGTCATTACCTCCTTTTAATTCGATATGAAAGGAGATACGCGGGAATGCCGTCAGCGTTACCCCCGGCTCGCGCGCTGCCTGTGGGGTAATGCCGTGCACATTCCGGAATGCCCTGGTGAACGAATCAGGCGAATCATAGCCGTACTTCATGGCAATATCAATGACCTTGGCTTTACCCGAGGTCAGTTCTCTCGCCGCCAGGGTGAGTCTTCGCCTCCGGACGTATTCCGCCGGCGTCAGCCCGTTCACGGCAAAGAAGATTCTCTGGAAATGAAACAGAGAACAACAAGCCCTGTTCGCTGCTTCATTAAAGTCTATATCACCCGCCAGGTTCTCCTCGATATAGCCTATCGCCGCATTCATTCTTTCCGACCATTCCATGCTGCCGCTTCTCCTTCAATGACAATATAGCAGGGATAATGACAGGCTACCCGACTTTCCATGCTCACTTATGCAGGGGGGATAAAAAGAGAGGGGAGGAGATAAAACATCCCCTCCCCTGCTATTTAAAGAACGATTTTACTTTTTCTCGTCAGCTTTTTGACCGAACGCTCTGAGAAATTCCATTGGTATCGGGAATATGATAGTACTGTTTTTCTCGCTGGCTATCTCCGTGAGCGTCGATAGGAAACGGAGTTGGATAGCTGAGGGTTCCCGACCGATAATGGCTGCCGCCTGCGCCAGCTTCTCGGAAGCCTGGAGTTCACCCTCGGCGTGGATGATTTTCGCGCGGCGTTCACGTTCCGCTTCAGCCTGTGCCGCCATGGAACGCTTCATTTCCTCGGCAAGCTCGACTTCTTTAATTTCTACGGTGCTGACCTTGACGCCCCACGGGTCGGTATGCTCATCGATGATTTTCTGAAGCATCTGGTTGAGTTTTTCACGCTTGGTCAGAAGCTCATCAAGCTCGGACTGGCCCAGCACATTTCTCAAAGTGGTCTGGGAAATCTGCGATGTCGCCCGTATATGGTCGAGTACTTTGACCACCGAAGACTCGGGGTCGACGACGCGGAAATAGACCACGGCATTGACACGGACGGTAACGTTGTCCCTGGTGATGACTTCCTGCGAGGGGACATCCATGGTGACAACGCGCAGGTCGACCTTAACCATGCGGTCGATAAAAGGAATGATAACGAAAAGACCCGGCCCCCTGGCGCCAACAAGACGACCCAGGCGGAAAATGACGCCGCGTTCATACTCCGTGACAATTTTAACAGCCATGGATATTACAATAAGAACAACGATAACGGCAACGATAATCCAAACAATATATCCTTCCATCTGTTTACCTCCTTTATTATTTTCTGGTTACCATGAGTTTTAGTCCGTCAACACTGGTAATAACGACCTCCTCTTCAGGTTCGACCTGGCCTTGATCGATGACGGCGGTCCAATGTTCGCCTTCGACAAGAACCACCCCTTTAGGATTTAAAGCAATTTCCACCACGGCCGTTTTACCAACGAGCTCTTCTTTACCGGCACCTATTTTCCTCCGGTGAGCCCGGATTCCCCAGATTACCACAAAGTACAGAATAACAACAACAACTATGATAATAATAGCCAATACCCAGGGATTAATATAAGGCATTAAAAGCCTCCTCTATCGTTTTGACTTAACTTCAGAAGGCATATCCTGCTTTTTCACAACATGCAATACCAAGCCATCCACCTTCTGGATAACTACATCTTCACCGACTTTTATCTCGCCACTTTCGGATATAGCCGTCCAGCGTTCGCCTTTATACAGGACCATCCCTTCCGGATTTAAGGCAACTTTTACCGTGGCTGTTTTACCGATTAATTCCTCGCGGCCGGTATAAGCCTGTTTGCGGTGAGCGCTGATAGCGCGCTGGATAATGAAGGAAAGCGCCCCGGTAATAATGATACAGACAATGGCAATCAGCCAGGGATTTATCTGGAATTGCGGCGACGCGTCTTTGAAAAGAATCAAAGAGCCAGCCACCAGCGATACCAGGCCGCCGATGGTAAATATGCCGAATGTCGTGGTTAATATCTCCCCGATAAAAAGACCGACAGCCAGGACAATCAGGAGTATCCCGGCATAGTTAACGGGCAACACGCCCAGAGAATAAAACGCCATCAGCAGGCTGATACCACCAACAATCCCCGGGAAAATCAGACCCGGGTTAAATATCTCCGCCATGATACCCAGCGTGGCGATACTCAATAATAAATAAGCGATATTCGGGTCGGCGATGGTATAAAGAAAGCTTTCGATAGCTTTCATGGGGACATCAACGATGGCGGCATCACCCGTTTCCAGGGTAACGGTCTGGCCGTTTATTAAAATTACCTGCCTGCCGTCGAGCTGGGCAATGAGAGCAGGAAGATCTGCAGCTATTAAATCAATAACATTAATGTCTAAAGCTTCCCGCTCGGTGGCGGATACGCTTTCCCGGACGGCTTTTTCCGCCCATTCTATATTGCGGCCGTGAGCCTCGGCGATGCTCCTGATATAAGCTGCCGCATCGTTGACCACTTTATCTTCCATGGTCTCCGACATCGCCTGTTCCCCTTCTTCGCCGATAGATACCGGATGGGCGGCGCCGATAGCGGTATTGGGCGCCATTGCGGCAACATGGGCTGCCATGGTGATAAAAACTCCGGCGGAGGCGGCACGGGAACCGGACGGCGCGACATAAACGACCACCGGTACGTGAGCATTGACAATAAGTTTGACGATATCGCGCATAGCGGTATCGAGTCCGCCGGGGGTATCCATCTGGATAATAAGGGCGTGGGCGCCGTTGTCTTCGGCTTCCACTATGCCGCGCTCGACGTAATCGACGAGGACAGGGTTGATGGTGCCTTTGATGGTGATAACATACACCGAAGACGTCTGCGCCTGAACACCGCTGGCCAGCAAGACCACTAGCAGCAGAAAGGACACCAGTATTAAAGTTCTTGTAAATTTTTTCATTATCGTTTTACAGGAAATGCTTTTTCATTATAGATGTTATCACAATTCTAATGCAATCTAAAACGCAGTTACTCCTTTTTACTCCAAGGCAGGTATTTTCCCTTGCCCATTGACAATAAATGACCTATCTTTTAAAATGACAACACTTGATAACATGACTTTTTAGAGGAAAGGCAGACCGATGAACGGTGAATTTTTAAGCGTAGAGTTCTTCGATTCCTGGGCGTGGCTGATAGCCATCGGCGCAGGGCTGGTACTGATTATCCTGGAACTACTTGTCGGGGTTGACACGGGACTGGACCTCGTGTTTATCGGCACGGCGTTCGGGCTGGGGGGGCTGATAACGCTGGGAATACATTCCTGGGTATGGACAGCTATAGTTTCCGGCATTATCTGTGTTATTTATGTCATCATCGGGCGGAGGTATATACATAAAAGAACGGCCGTGCCGCTATCAAAATCCAATATCGATACTATTATCGGCAAAACCGGTATCGCCGAGCAGAATATCGAACGTGAAAAAGACGGGCTGGTTAAAGTGGGCAATGAACAGTGGCGGGCACGCTCCGAGGTAACAATTAACGCCGGTGAATTAATAACCGTCACGGGCATCAAAGGCGTCACTTTAGACGTGAAAAAGACAGAAGGAGGCACAGAATAATATGAATGCAGGGATTATCGTTGTTATTGTAATACTCGTCGTTCTTTTTGTCGTCACGCTGGCAAAATCCATCACTATCATCCACC
>MGMT01000066.1:0-31569 GCA_001796525.1 Chloroflexi bacterium RBG_13_51_52
CCCTGGTGGCCATCTTCCACAATGAAGTAAATACGTTCTTCCTATCGGTGTTTGAGGATATAGGGTGGGGGCTGGTATTTATCGCCGCTGCGATAGTTATTCTCGCCGTACTTATCTGGCGTCACAATCTCAACCTGCTTCAACGTTACTGGAATCGCTGGCTAGGCGGCATCTTCTTTGTCCTCGCGGTCTGGGGAATACTAAGCTTAATCCAATACCAAAACGCTTTAACACCAAACGGACTGGGAGGGAGTTTTGGCAGGGTTATTGTCGGCAGTCCTCCTCTTAATCCCAGCGCTATGGAAATTTTCCTGGGCGTACTTTGCATATTCGGATTTACCATTGCAGGTTTTTTATTTACATTACCACTACAAAGCTTCAACTTTTTGAAGAGCTTAGTAATCTGGTTGTATTCACTTATCATAGGAAAGCCCACACGTAAAATCCCCGGTCAGGATAAAAAACAGCCTTCACAACACATTATTCAACCCAGACCCCAGTATGAAAGCAAACCGCGCTTACCCCCTGAAATGGAACAACCGCTGGTACCTCCGGAAATATCCAAATCAACCAGAAGGTTGATAGAAGCCGCCGAAAAAGCCGCCGAATTAAAGAAAGCAGCCAGATCAGCAGATACCATTTCAACCGACCAGAACCTGCGCCAGGTAGCCGCCGATGTCTGGAAGAAATATGGACAATCTGGCGACCTCGTGGAAATAGAGGGCTGGCAACTGCCTCCGATCGATATTCTGGATACGTCGCCAGAGGTGCAGTTCAGCGAAGCGGATAACCTGCAGAGGGCAAACCTTATTGTAGATACACTGGCCAGTTACGGCGTAGATGCCAAGGTAGTGCAGATTAATGCCGGCCCTACGGTTACGCAGTTCGGCGTGGAACCCGGCTGGGACACTAAATATAAAGAAATCAAAGAAAGGGACCGTGACGGAAACATCCAGATAAGACGCGAGGAAATATCCAGGACAAGAGTAAAAGTTGAGAGGATAAACTCGTTAGCCAACGACCTTGCTTTAGCTCTGGCGGCACCTACCATCAGGATTGAAGCCCCCGTGCCGGGTAAATCGTATATCGGCGTTGAAGTGCCCAACATGACCTCTGATATGGTTAGCCTGCGGGGAGTAGTAGAAACCAGCGCATTCCAGAAGTTGGTTTCCAAATCCAGGATGGCTCTGGCATTAGGTAAAGGGGCCGGGGGTGAGTCTATTTCCGCCGATTTGACCAAGATGCCCCACCTCCTCGTTGCCGGGGCAACCGGCAGCGGCAAGACGGTATGTCTCAATACAATTATCTGCTGTCTGCTTATGAATAATACTCCTAACGATGTACGCTTTATCCTTATCGACCCTAAAAGAGTTGAACTGACGCAGTATAATAGCATCCCCCACCTAGCTACTCCCGTCATCGTCGACACAGAGAGAGCGTTGGGCGCTTTGCGCTGGCTTTGCCAGGAAATGGAACAGCGTTATAAGAAACTGGCTACCGCCGGAGCGCGCCATATCGAGGGTTATAATAAAGACAAGACAGGCATCGATAAAATGCCATATCTCGTACTGATTATCGATGAGCTTGCCGACCTTATGATGGCAGGCTATGACGAGGTTGAAACGAATTTATGCCGTTTAGCCCAGCTTGCCCGGGCGACCGGCATCCATCTTGTGGTTGCCACCCAACGTCCTTCGGTGGATGTGGTTACCGGACTAATTAAAGCCAACTTTCCAACGCGTATAAGCTTTGCAGTTACCTCACAGGTGGACTCGCGTACCATTTTAGACGGCGCCGGCGCTGAGAAACTATTAGGGCGCGGCGACATGCTTTATATGCCTACCGAGGCAGCCAAGCCCAAACGCTTACAGGGTTGCTTCCTTTCCGATGCCGAGATAGAGCGTTTGGTATATTTCTGGGGTGGACAGAGGAAGGAAGAACCGGATAACCTTAAAATAGAAACGCTCGTTGCCACTGCACCATCCGGCACTATCGACGGGCACCGCCGCGACCCTCTTTTAGAACAGGCTAAAGAGCTTGCCAGGCAGCATGAAGAGGTTTCCACATCCTTCCTGCAACGCCGTTTACATATCGGCTACCCGCGCGCCGCCCGACTTAAGGAGCAGCTTGATGCGGTCCTGGCCCAAGAAGAGGGAGGACCGGTAAACGAGGATATCATGGAAAGTGTAGATGAAGAAGAGGGGGAGGAAGAGATTTAGCTATTTAATTTCATGAATATAATTCAACTAATCGCTATCATATAGCTGTTCTACATCATATCCCTTATTCTTCAATAGGTTTATCAAGCCGTTTTCTCCAACCATGTGCCCGGCACCGACTACTATAAAATAAATCTCGTCATCAGCGAGATATTCCTCTATCTTTTGTGTCATGTTGAAGTTACGCTGGTCATACATTTTTTCATAATAAGGCGCCATGTCAGGTTCTTCAATAAGAGCTTCAAACACTATAGTCTCCATTTTTTCCGCATCACCATCTGCCCATGCATTGAATAACTCCTGGAGATACTTTTCTGTTTCCGGATTGTCGATATCGTATTGTAAAGCCAACATCATGATTGCATCGGGTATAGAACTTAATAAATCCATTTGAAACTCTGTAGTTTCCAATTCCATAATGATTATATTGCTCTTTTCAGCTTTACCCATGAAATATAAATCTATACCATATTCACCCTTGTAGCCCAGACCTTCTAATATAAACTGGCTCATCATGTTGTATATTACAAAAGGTCTAAACTCATCCAATAGAGCCAGTCCTATTCCATATTTTTTAAATTGTTTATCTAATTTGTTATAGAGATCTTCCGGCACGTTTTCCTTAAATCCGTCTCCCTGTGAATATGTCCCATATTTCATTAGCAATTGGACTGCATAATCCTGACTGATATTATTGGTATTCACTTCTACTACCAGATAATCAGCAGATTCAAACGCGTCTTCTATGGTTTTATCCAGAGGATATAATTCCTGGCTGGCTATGTGAACCGAACCTAAAAGATACACCGAAGTTGTATCCGATGATATTTTCCATATGAAAGATTTACCTTTTTCAACTGTTGCAGATTGCGTCGGAGCAGTTTCTTGACTCTGGCAACTGAAACTTGTCTCCAGAAGCAGTAAAAGGGATAAAACAATTAATACTCCACTCACGGCCGTTTTAAGTATACGTCTCATTCCATCACCTCCATGGATATATTGTTAGATTATAGCCTTTTCATTTTCAACTGCCAATAATCCCGAATCCCCAAAATACCCCCACCACCATTATCGCCGCTATAAGACCGCCAGCAGCAACCTGCTTTATCGAGTGTTGTTTTAACTCAATTCGTGCCCAGGCAATTAGCGGTAAAACCAAAATAGTCCATATTGAACAAGTACCATAGACTATAATTATTACGGTTATTGATGCCGACATAAAAGCCGTATGCAGACTTATTTTCCATTTATAATTTATCACCATAAATACTATTATTGCTATTAGACCGGTAGTAAACGTAATTTTTAACAGTTCTGGTGCTTTTAAGTACCAGAGTAATCCGCAGCCTATAGTCCCTAAAGCACTGGCAAGTAGATAAACAATATTGCGTTGCTCGCGGGGGGTAGTGAAAAATCCGTCCATCTTTTTACTATACACCAGAAATATCACGATGATAAATACCGGCAGCACGCTCATCGCCAAAGAAACTGAAGCCCATTTTATAGCATCAGTTATACTGGAGGTTTCTTTAAACCCCAACAACACAATGATGATAACGCTTATAACAAAAGGATTAAGCGTGTTTGATATCAGCCGCGCCAGTCTTTCTCTCATTGTCAATCAAGTGATATACTAATACTAACTCAATACTATTCTCCGACGCAAAGGGGAATTAATGATGGCTATGGTCAATGATAATACTGTCTTCATCGACAGGTTGACATTGGGTCCTTACGAAACCAATGCCTATATCGTAGTATGCCTGAAAACAAATGAAAGCTTGGTGGTGGATGCACCAGCAAAAGCTTCTGATATCATTACTAGCCTTTGCGGTACTAAACCAAAATATATTCTACTCACCCATGATCATTATGACCATACCGGAGTTCTGGTATCATTACGCTCCCGTTTGAAAGTACCGTTAGCCGCGCATCTTTTAGATTCAACCATGATAAAAACGCCGCCGGAAATCTCCTTGAAAGATGGCGATAGTCTATTGCTAGGCCATCTTGAAATTCAGGTACTTCACACTCCAGGACATACGCCGGGCAGCTTGTGTTTTAGAATTGGACAATATTTGTTTGCAGGTGACACCATTTTCCCCGGGGGGCCCGGTCGAACCGAAACACCGGAGGATTTCCAGCAAATACTGAAATCTATCACAGAAAAGATATTCCAACTTCCCGATGATACTATAATTTTCCCCGGTCACGGCGACAGCACTAGTGTTAAAAAAGCTAAAGAGGAATATGCTCTTTTTGTTTCAAGACCCCATGACTCTGTCATCTATGGGGACGTAACCTGGCTGTCTTACTAAAGAAACAGGACGTTCAATACCTCATCTGGACACGGTGGAATGCCTCCGCAAGCTCGAATTTCTCGCCCTGGGCGTTCATTCGAGCAAATTCTTTCATTCGATCCCTCATCTCGGGAGGGACATCTCCCACCTGGCTTTTATGACACTTTAAAGCGTCCAGCTTGATATCGATAGTGTCCGTAATATCCTGCTTCAAGTTGGGGTCGTCCGAACCCCAGAACCACATCTCCCTCACCTTATGTGGTTCCAGCCCCTCTTCGAGTAATTCCGGATAGGCTAGATGATCTCTAGAATAAGGAAAAACAGCATCCGCGGCTACCATTCCTGCAATGCGGTGGTCGCGATGCCACATGTACTTTCGATAAGGGTCGGATGTGGCTACAACGTAAGGTTTAAAACGCCGAATAACCCGCACCAGGTCTCTCCGGAACTCATGGCAATCTTCAAGCCCCTGGTCCGGATATTTTAAAAATACAGTCTCTTTTACACCAAGCACACGAGCCGCAGCTAGTTGTTCTTTCTCACGTATTATAGCCAGTTTCTCCGGCGTCAAACTCCTGTCGCTGGTGCCTTTATTCCCGTTGGTACAGATTATATAAACAACGTTCTTGCCTTCTCTGGTGAGTCTGGCTACCGTTCCGGCAATACCAAATTCACAATCATCCGGGTGCGGCGAAATAACCATCAAATAAATCTCGTCATTCATCAAATACGATACTCCTCAATAAATTAAATATGGATACTAACAATTGTAGTACATTATAAAAGAAGGTACAATTTGAATTTAAAAAAGACTGTTGAATAAGTATAACAGTATTCCGTAGATTTTTATGCTACGGATACCAGGCGACTATCTAGTACCAGTTTCATTTCTTGTGCTATTTTTTCAGCAATATTTGTCCAGTCCCACTTGCTTACAGATGCTCTTATAGAAAACTTATATTCCGTATCGAGCGAAGACTGGGACAGAAGAAAAAATATGCTTTCGGCCAGTTTTTCCGGTGAATTGTCCGCCACGATACAACCCGTTTCACCTGTTTTTATGATATTTCTAAGGTCTCCTACATCTGTAGCTACCACCGGTGTACCGCAAGCAAGCGCTTCCAACGGCACCAATCCAAAACTTTCATAGTATGAAGGCACCACGCATACATCGGCGGCGCTGTAATAATACGGCAGTTGTTCCTGTTTCACCAATCCCCGGAAATCTACGGAGTCTTGAATATTAAGCTCGTTTGAAAGCTTCTTCAGTTTTTCCAGTTCAGCCCGACTGTCCTCGTCTCCGCCTACCACTACCAGTCTCAAATTCCAGTATTTTTTCAATAAAGGCATTGTCTGTATCAACTTATCGATGCCCTTCAAAGGGTCAATCCTACCGACGAAGAGCAATATTTTCTCATCAGCCATACCCAGTTTTTGCCTAGCGGTCATTTTTTCAACAGGCTTGAATAATTCCATGTTGACACCACAGGGTACCACATCTATCTTCCCTTCCGCGGCATTATAATACCGCAACAGGTCCTGCTTTTCCCTCTCGGTGGCGACGATAATACTCCGGCAATCCTGAATCGTCTCTCTTTCCGAGGCTATACGCAGGGCCGGCTCATCCTCCCCGATGCCAATGGCATTTTTAACCGCACCGAGCGTATGGTACATCGTTATATACGGTATATGTCTTGTCTGCCAAAAGTATTTCCCCACTAGAGCAGACATCCAGTAGTGTGTAAAAACTATATCATATTCAAGGCCGTTGTCCTTCCAATAATTGTCAAGATTGAATGTGAATTCAGGAAGGGAGAAATAGACATCCATTTTCTGGATTTTGGTTAATTTACCCGCCTTGAGATGAATCAGCCGCACGCCTGCCGATAAGTCTTCCATACGCGGATCGACAGGGTCATGCACGCGGGTGTAAATATCGATAATGTGTCCCTTTTTCCCCAACTCACGAGCCAGTTCGCGTATATAGACACTCATTCCACCGGTATCTCGAGTGCCCAAGTCTCCCACCGGGCAACTGTGAGCGCTGATGAATGCGATTTTCAAATTAATCTCTCCTACTATATTCAGCTTCTTTATATTATATTATAAATATATCTGGCAGCGATATAGCGGCACCTCTTTGCCGCCTAGATGCCCTTTGTAAATTTCCGCCCCTTTCAAGAAGTCGAATTTCTTTTTGCCTTTACCGATGCTGTCTTCAATAGCATATATCTTGCTTAATAGTCCAACGCTTAGTGAAACATATTGGGGGTCATAGCCGCTGTTATAGAGATAAATACAATCATTGTAATCAAAGCACATTATTTCCGCTACCGGTTTTTTATCCAGTTCCAGCACACCCAGCTTGAATAGTCCGATTTCCGTCATAGTACTGACCAGCAATCTGAAAAAAGATTTCATCTGTTCCGTCAGGAAAGCAGCCTTATCCTGACGGCTTTCCACAAACATCGTGAAAAATGTATCCATCGCAGCCGGCATCTCATTACTTTTATCAAGAAAACGGTATTCAATCTTGCCAGCTTCCATCAGCCTTCTTAATTTACGCCGTACCTCATGCCGTTGTTTAGTAGATAGCTTATTTAAATATTCATTGAAAGACAACGGCAATTCCATCTCATAAGACACGGCTTCCACATCGGTGGATACTTTACTTTTCCTTCCTTCCGCTAAAGGCGCCAGATTAGTCAGCACCGCTGAATCAGGCCTCACATGCTTCAAGTCGAGATGCTTGATGCCGTCTTTCTTTAAATCGTCCAATAGAACGTTAAAGAAGTCATTTTCCATGCCAGGCGATGTTATAAAGTCCAGATAGTCACAGACATCGGTATTTCCTATTAAAAAAGCAGATCCATCTTTAGTCATTAACGGCGCTATGCCGATTACTTTATCCCCCTGCTTTACCGTGCGTATATAAAGATCTGCACCCTCTCCAAACACCTGCCACCATACCTGCATCCATTCCGGTAATATAAAAACGGAAGACCATTGAACCGCTTGTTGGGATTCTTTTCTTAAGGCTTTAAGGTCGTTCAGTTTGTTCTCGAATATAGTATAACTCATGGTATCTTTTAATAGTTTAGTACCTAGAACTATTTATTTATGTAACTATTGTCACATGATACAAGCTTTATATCAGCACGCCTTGAGTTAAGTTGGCTGTATGCAGGTAGACCTCAATTTTCGGTTTACCTTTGCAAATATCCAGCACGGTAGCTTGATATTCCGGCGACTTTAAATAACCATCAAAATCTTCCTGTTTTTCCCATATCAGCATGGCACCCTGGGCGGCTGTCTTAGGGTTCATGATAAAGAACTTTTCTTTTAATCCGGGTATTTTGCGGGAGCCTTCGACTACTTTCTGGATATGCTTCTTCGCTACATTGATATCGGATAACTGTTTCCTGATGTCGTCTTTCAGTTCGAATTTTACAATTACAGCTATCATTCCTCCTCTTTCTTTCTAAAACCAGTGGTTCAAGGGGTATATTCTTTATCTGTCATCAGGGAGAATGCCCTTTAGACTGGGGAATTTATCCTCGGCATGAGGGAAATTCAATGCCTTGGTAAATACCCTGTTGAATTCAGGTTCCAGCGTTAATTCTATATACTCCACCCGCCTGGCCCATAAATCCGCTTCATCTCTCTTAGCCACATTAAGCAGGGCAATACGCGCACCATCACCGGCAGCGTTGCCCACCGCGTAGACAAATTTAGGGTCACAGTCCGGGAAAAGGCCGATAACTGCCGCCGATGTTTTATCAATATAACTCCCGAAAGCCCCCGCCAGAATCACCCGGTCTATCTTGGTTACACCCATACGTTTCATCATTATCTTAGCGCCGGAGTACATCGCACCCTTGGCAAGCTGTATCGCCCGGATGTCTTTCTGGCAAATAACGATATCATGATTGATGGCAGTCTCTTTAGCCCAGGCAATGACAAACTCCGGTTCTCTATTTCCATTTAGTCGGAGGCGAGGCGATTTCACCTTCATGTTGAAACGTCCGCCTTTATCGATAATGCCTGCCGTGAACATCTGGGCGGCAGCATCGAATATCCCCGAACCGCAGATACCCCTTGCCCCTATCTTTTTATCTTCAGTATTCCATTTTTCATTGCCGATGACCTTGAATTGTACCTCTTTAGTTTTCCGGTCGATTTTCAGTTTTTCAATAGCACCGGCGGCCGCCCGCATTCCGTGCCTTATTTCCGCTCCTTCGAAGGCAGGTCCGGTGGCACAGGACGAAGACATCAGCCGTTTACGATTGCCCAAAATCAGCTCTCCGTTTGTCCCAATATCGATGATGAGGAGCATCTCGTCCTGATTGTAAGGTTCTTCAGCTATAAGCACACCAACGTTGTCTGCTCCTACGAATCCGGCTTCTATCGGCAACACGTGAATATAAGCACTATCAGCTATCGTAATTCCAATGTCGCGCGCTTTAACATCAACGGAGTGATGTATTGCCGGAGAAAACGGTGCTTTACCCAGATATTGGGGATTAATATTGAGGAACAGGTGGTGAATACAGGTATTTCCTACCACCGTCATGTCTATAATGTCCGAGCGCTTAATACCAGCCTTCTTAGCGATATCTTTCACAAGCTGGTTCAATCCTTTAATAATGGCATCATTGAGTTTTTTCAGTCCACCCTTTTCTTTGGCGGCGTAGCCGATACGAGACATCACATCCTCACCGTAAGCCACCTGCGGGTTCATCATGGCTTCTGTTACGATCACTTCACCCGTATTAAGGTCGCAAAGATAGCCGGCTACCGTCGTCGTGCCGATATCAACCGCTAAGCCATAGCCACTTTTAACCTCCCCAGCCTCAACATCAACGATTTCCCTGTTTTTCCAGATTGATACGGTGACCTGCCATAAACCCCGTCGTATCGTGTTTTGCAACTTTAAAAGCACCGGATAATCGATAACAAGACCGTCCAGTTTGAATTTCTTTTTTAGTCCAGATTGTAAACGTTCAAAATCACCGACGCTATCATCCAGACTGGCTGGCTTTAACTCAACGCAGTATTTTCTTACCGCCGGATTGAGCTTTATTTTCCGGGCGGTAGCTTCCTTGCGTACTACCTGCTGTCCCTTGCGGCTTTCCTCTGGAACGAAGATAACCACGTCACCACCATTTACGCGTGTCTGGCAGGCGAGGCGGTAATTCTGCTTTAGTTGCTGTTTAGTCAGGAATTTAGCGTTCACTTCATCTCTGGTAACTACGGACTTCATAGAGGATGATATGCCATATTTAGCGAAATAGCCTTCTTCAATTCTGATTTTGCACTTGCCGCAGGTACCTTTTCCCCCACAGATGCTTTCCAGTCCCGCGCCGAGTTGCCGCGCCGCATTCAGAATGGTCGCGCCATCCGCCACTTTGCCACGTAATCCCGAAGGCTGAAATACTATTGTATATTTCCGGTTACTCATTTGTTCACAATCTTATCATACACAAGCAGATTTTCAAAGATAAAAAAATAAAGGGGGCAAGCCCCCTAATATATTTTTAAGGTGTTACTTACCTATGCAACTTCGCCAGTCTTTCCAGATGGTAATCAATACCACCAAAGCTGAACTCATAAGCTCTGGTTCGCTTAGTATAGTAATGAAGGATATGGTCTTCCGTGAAGCCGATGGCGCCATGTATCTGATGAGCGGAATTCATCACACGCCGACATGCCTGGCTGACAAAAGCTTTAGCTATCGCTACCTCTTTTGAAGCTTCCATCCCCTGATTGATTTTCCAGGCAGCCTGATAAGTAGCAAATCTGGCGCCGTCAACATCGACAAGCATGTCAGCGCAGCGGTGCTGTATACTCTGGAAAGCACCTATTGGATGCCCGAAGGCGATCCTTTCTTTAGCATAGTCCAACGTTAATTTTAAAGCCTGCTGCGCCATGCCAACCATTTCGGCACAGCGCCCAATATTTGCTCTCTGGAGTACTTTCCCTATATGGAGCCAACCTCCATTTACACTGCCCAGGATATCCTTCGCGGATGTCTTGACATTGTTAAAAACAACCTCGTATTGCTTATCACCGGCAATTGTTTGCAATGGTTTTACAGTTATGCCTGGTGTATTTATGTCAACTACAAAGAGCGTGATTCCTGCCTGCGATTCCTGGATACCATTCGTTATAGCAGCGCAAATAATATAGTCGGCTGCCAAGGCATCAGGCACGAACATTTTAGTGCCATTCAGGATATAATATCCGCCCTGCGATACTGCATTTGACCTTATTTCATCTGCTTCATACTTGACCATGGATTCGGTCACTGCCAGTGTTATGGTAATTTTACCCTCGGCAATGCCTGTTAAATATTTACGCTTTTGCTCATCATTGCCGGCTTCTAAAATGATCGGTACCCCCAGCACCAAAGTCGCGAAATAAGGTCCCAGGAAACAGACCCGCCCCATCTCCTCCAGGACTATAATTAAATCCAAAAAGTCCCCCACGCCGCCATATTCTTCCGGTATAGAAAGGCCCATCAGGTTCATCCCGGTCATCTTTTTCCAGAGTTCCGGCGTGTAGCCTTTTTCATCCTTGACCATGGCTTTAAGGACTTTATCAGTGTATTCGCTGGTTAAAAAGTCTCTCGCCAGTTTCTGCATCATTTCCTGTTGTTCGTTGAGGCCGAAATCCAAGATAATCCTCCGGAATTATTTAACGTAAACGTGGCAAACCTAGACCACGCTGGGCGATAACATCACGATCGATTTCCGAGGTGCCCTGCTCCAGGCTATACCCGAAAGAGCGCAGGTAGCAGGACGGTATTCTGCCGAACATCGGCGCTTTATCCGAGTCCGCGGTAAGCTGGCTGAACGGTCCGGCTACTTCCATGCCGAACTCCGATATTCTCTGGTGCAATTCAAAACTGTACATCTTGCTCATAGCCGACTCATAATTCGGTACCATCCCCTTGCTTTGCATCCAGGTAACACGGTAATGGAGCAAATGGGCTATTTCGCACTCTGCTTCTAACTCGGCAAACCTTCTTTCTACAACCGGATTCAGCAGGTCATTTTCCCGCGCGTATTCCGCCAAATCACTTAAATAGGTAGCGGCTATGGCATAAACCGTATCGGTAGTACGCTCGTAGTCGAGTAGCGACATCACCACGTACCATCCTTTATTCAAGTCGCCGACGATATTTTCTTTAGGGATACTTACATCTTCAAAAAAGACTTCGTTGAATTCATGATGTCCAGCAATATTTACGACCGGATTAACCGTTATTCCTGGCGTTTTCATGTCCAACAGGAAAAATGTTAGACCCCGGTAATTTGGACTTGCTTCACGGTCAGTGCGGGCGATTAAAGCATTCCAGTCGGCGAAGTGCCCATTGGTCGTCCATATCTTTTGTCCGTTGACGATAAAGCAGTCAGCTTCTTCCCGGGCAAAGACTTCTATCGCTGCTAAATCGGAGCCGTGATTAGGTTCGCTAAGTGTTTCGCACCACATCACCTTACCGGATGCGATACCAGGCAGGTGGCGCTTTTTCTGCGCATCGTTACCTTTAAGCAGAAGAGCCGGCGCAACAATACCACAACCAATAGAATCGTAGCCGGGCGAATGATATCTGGCGAGTTCTTCCCGAAGAATGAGCCGATAGAATGGAGACACTCCCTGCCCGCTATATTCTCTCGGCCAGTGAATGGATAGCCACCCTTTTTCCCCCATTTTTCCCGCCATTCTACGATGGACTTGTATCCAGTCGTGCTGGGCGGACATATCGAAGAAAGTCAGGCGTTTTTCACGGTATTCCAGTGGCACTTCTTTTTCCAAGAATGCAGCCACTTCATTACGAAAAGCCTCCTCTTCGGGAGAAAAGGCGAAGTCCATGATACGGTCTCCTTATTTACCAGTAAACTTAGGCGAACGACGATAGTTCATGGAGGTCAAGCCTTCGTTCAGGTCTTTGGTTAAAGCGATGTCACCGGAAATTGCCGCTTCGAGATATAAGGCTGTCCGCTGGTCAGCTTGAGCTCCGTAATACAGCAATCCCTTCGCCAGCTTCTGCGCGAGAGGTGCGCCACCTGCCAGCTTTACCGCGATATCTTCGACCATCTTATTGAATTCCGCCGGTTCAGCGACGAAATTCACAACCCCCCAGGCAAGCGCCTTTTCCGCCATTACCGGGTCTGCCAGTAATATCATCTCTCTGGCACGCGCCCAGCCGATTAATCTACCCAGTCTCTGTGTAGCTCCAGCACCAGGAAGGAGTCCCAGCGTAATTTCGGGCAGCCGCAGCATAGCGGTCTTGTTCATGATTCTGATATCGCAGGTTAAAGCGAGTTCCACTCCACCACCCATTGCCGGACCGTTTATCGCGGCGATTACCGGTTTGGAATAAGTTTCAATCCTGGTAAAAACATCATGAGGGGCTTCACTGAAATTGAAGGCATCTTCCATCCGTCCTGTAGCAAAAGCCGAAACATCTGCACCACCGCAGAAGTTATTACCTGCTCCGGTGATGACAATACACTGAACATCAGCATTCTTTTCCAATTCGCCAAGAGCTTTATTTATCTCCGTCATGAAATCAGCGTTGAAGGCATTAGCACGGTTGGGTCGATTTAATATAAGCATGGCTACTTTCTTTGCTTTATTGATATCCAGCTTGACGAATTCATATTCACCCAGTCCGTAAGTGTAAAATCCCTCTCCCGTTTTCCTCCCAAGTTTCTTTTGCTTCACCAGTTTCGTCAGTACTGAAGAAGCCTTATACCGGTCTTCTTTTTTATATTTATCATAGATCCTGTTGAGTTCATTCACTATGGCATCAAGACCGACACTGTCTGCCATTCTAAGAATACCCCTGGGATAATTCAGCCCGAGCAATACAGCCGTATCAATTTCTTCCCTAGTAGTGGCATCCATTTCAATCAGTTTGGCGGCTTCGTTGACAGCCGTCGCTAGCACTCTTATCGGGTCGAAGTTGGTTCCCGCATTCATCGGCAGTTCATTAGACTTGCCATCGGTCCAATCATAATACCCTTTACCGGTCTTTTTGCCGTAGTTCTTCTCTTTAAATAGCTTCGTAAGTATAGGAGCGGGGCCATAGCTCTTGCCCATCGTCTCCGCGAAATATTCCATCACGTGAAACTGGGTATCGATCGAGCCACCGCCCAACACATCCTGAAGTTCCAACATACCCATGGGTAGACCCAGTTTATATTTGATAGCCGAGTCTATCTCTAAGGCGCTTTTACCTTCGCCCTGCGCCAGCGCCCAGTCAGCTTCATTTGCCATGTTGCAGAAAATACGGTTGGCGACAAATCCCGGTACATCTTTCACATGGACGACATCACGCCCCATGTCTATCGCTACTTTTTCAGCTATTTTAATAGCTTCTTTGCTTGTATTTTCTCCATGAACAATTTCCAGCAGCGACATGCGGCTTGGCGGATTGAAATAATGCGTACCTACGACCAGTTCCGGCTTTTTTGCAGCCGCAGACATCTCGGCGATACTAAGCGAAGAGGTATTGGTGGCGAACACGCAGTCAGCCGGGCACAAAGCCGTGACTTCTTTAAGAACGCTCTTTTTCAGGTCCATGATTTCCGGCACGGCTTCAATGATGATATCCGCATCTTTAACCGCTTCTTTAAGGTCGATGAGAAAGGTCAGCTTACTCATGTACTCTTTTTTAGCCTGCTCGGTCAGCCTGCCCCGACTGATTCTCTTATCATACATTTCAAGGATTGTTTTACGTCCTCTTTCGAGGAATCTCTCCTCGATATCCCTTATTTTTACGTTAAATCCCGCTTCGCCAGCCAAGGCAGCTATCTGTGCCCCCATCGCCCCCGCACCTATTACCGCCACGTTTTTTATCTTTTTCATCGAATACAGCCCCTTTCCGTTTTTTTATTCCGGTAGTTAAGCCGTTTACTTCACTGGTTCGAAGGCGTAAAACACCCTATCGCAAATCTTGGTATCTTTCTTGACTTCAATGGGATGCGCCGGTACGCTAAACGTAACGAATTTTACCTCATCACCCTCTTTAAGTTCGCCCTCTTTGCAGTGGATAATCCTTCCCAGCAAGTGTTTTAACGGGCTTTTTTCACCGAAGGTCAGCCAAGCCATAATTAACGGTGGTTCGAAGCCAATAGGCGCCCCGGCCTGGGTCTCGGTAAGAGTTACCACTTTGGCACGCTGCGGAAGTTCTACCCACTCCAATTCCTCCGCCCAGCACTTGGGACAGATTACCTGGGGAGGATAGGTAACATGACCGCATTTTTTGCATTTGGTTGTGGTGAACTTACCGGCCCTCAAATTATCATAGAAGGGGTAAATGCGGTTGAACTCTTGAGTCTCGAACGGCCACATGTCCATTTCAGAAATATAGGTGCCGTTTAGAGCTGGGGTTCCCGTTATTTCAGCTTTCTGTAATTCAGCCATTTGCGTCTCCTTATGTAAAACTCTCGATAAATCATTATTTAACCGGTTCTTTGCCGTATACCACGACGGTATGCTGTGCACAGGTACCGCTTAAGTTATGGGTAAGACCGAACGCGGCGTTCTTTACCTGGTGAATCGCCCGCCCCTGCAGCTGTTTGCATATCTCAATAGCTTGGCGAGCGCCCGAAGCTCCAAAGGGATGACCATAAACGAGCAGACCGCCGTCAGTATTGGTGGGGATAACACCGTTGATACCGATAGCACCTGATGCGGCAAAGGCACCACCCTCGCCTTTATTGCAGAAACCGAGCTCTTCCAGCTCAATTATTTCGGAAATCGTGAAACAATCATGGGTCTGGATAACGTCCATATCCTTGGGAGTAAGTTTGGCATTTTTAAAAGCTACTTCCCCTGCTTTCTTCAGGTGGGGCCACTCGGCTAAGGTATCACCGGGCCAGCCGGCCGACATGCTGTGGGTAGCGTGCTGTCCTGTGCCGCGCAGATATACCAGAGGTTTATCGGACATTGCTTTAGCACGTTCTTCCGAGGCGACAATAATCGCCGAAGCACCGTCGGACAACGGGCAGCAGTCATACAACCCGAACGGGTCAGCGATAAGCCTGGCTTCCAGGGCCTGCTCCATGGTCAGGGTCCTGCCGGCAAAATGCCCGTTGACATGACCGTCACCATAAGCGTAGTTCGTTACGGACACATGCGCCATCTGTTCCTTGGTCGTCCCATATCGTTTCATGTGCATTTTGGCAATCATGGCGAAAAACGGCGGCGGGACTCCTAATCCCATGGCGGAATCCCAGTCATGGTCGTTGACCGCTAGCTGGGTATAGTTGGTTTCCCATCGCTGGGGCATGTACACTTTTTCCGCGCCCGTTATGAGTATCACTTCGGCAATGCCGCTCTCTATCATACCCTTAGCAACGATAACCGCCGAATTTGAGCCAGCGCAAAGCGTATCCAGTCTAATACAAAGCGAGGTAGGTTTTAAGCCAAGTCTATGCACGACAAGCGGAGCCGTATTTAAAGCCGAGGAATGCCTGCCCGCCATGGTCGTGGCGACGATTAGGCCATCTATATCTGCAGGTTTTAGTCCTGGAATGTCATTGGCGCAGGCTCTAGCTGCTTCTTGAATCATATCGAGTATATGGGCTTGCCTAACACCGAACTTACTGGTACCACCGCCAACAATTACAGCGTTCTTTTTTTGTGCCATGGGTTCTCTCCTTTTTCAGCGTTTATCCAATCACCAGTATTGATTCTGATTGATATTAAAGGGGATACTACCTCCGCCCCTTACCAAATCCCGCTTTCACAACAATATCTATAATAACAGAAAACACAGCTAACGGTAAAGTATCGGAAGTACTAAAAGTATAATGTATCATACTTGCTTTTACCTTTTAAAAACGTACAAAAAACATCATTTTTACGCTCCCTGATTTGACATATACGTTAAAAAATAGCTAATATAAAATGTCTGTCGCTGTTTTCGGAAAGGAGATTCGCATGGCAAAAAGCAAAGAAAATAAAGTTATTTCTACTTTATGGTCGGCAGGCTGCGGCTCGCATGGCGGCTGCGGCTGTGAGATATTCGTGCAAGACGGTAAAGTGACCAGGGTAGAAGGCGATAAAAATCACCCATTTAATCAGGGCAGACTCTGCGCCAAAGGTCTGGCGATTCCGCAGTATATGTACCATCCCGACCGTGTTATCCATCCCCTCAAGCGTGTTGGTGAAAGGGGCGAGGGGAAATGGCAGCGTATAACCTGGAATGAAGCCTATGACACGATAGAGAAAAGGTTTAAGGATATCCGCACCAAATACGGCGCCGAGTCCGTTATCTTCTGCCAGGGCACCGGTCGCGATATCGGCGGGCCTATTACATTTTTGATGTATGCTTACGGCAGTCCCAATTGGGTACAGGTCGGCCTAGCTGGTCATGCCTGCTATACGCCTCGTTTGGGCGCCATGTTCGCCACGCAGGGTCATTACAGCGTCCTTGACGCCTCCCAGATGCTGGAAAAGCGTTATGATTCCCCGGAATGGAAACCACCAAAATATATAATCATCTGGGCGCAGAATCCCGCTGCTGGCTGCCACGATGGTTTTTTCGGCCACTGGATTATAGATTGCATGAAGCGGGGCTCTAAATTAATCACCATCGACCCACGTTCAACATGGTTCACGACCCGCTCTGAAGTCCATCTGCAGAACCGCCCCGGCACCGATGGCGCCATCGCCCTGGGCATGCTTAATGTCATTATCAACGAAGGCATTTACGATAAACAGTTTGTTGAAAAATGGTGCTATGGTTTCGATGAGTTAAAGGAGCGAGTCCAGGAATACACCCCGGAAAAAGTGGAGAAAATCACTTGGGTCCCTAAGGAACTACTCATTAAGGCAGCCAGGCTCTACGCCAAGAATAAACCATCAGCAATTCAATGGGGAGAGCCGGTGGATGCCATGCCAGCCGGCAGCGTGGTAGCCCAGGCGATTAACCAGCTCTGGGCGATTACCGGCAATATCGATAATCCCGGTGGCAATGTTATCGCCCGCAATTCTCACGGCGTAACGACTTATCCTTTCAGCTCCGCCGAGCTTACCAAGCTTTATGGCGCCGAACTCGTGAAAAAACTCAACGAAAAACGCATCGGCGCCAACGACTACCCAATGATAAAAAACTTCCGCGGTTGGGTCCAGCCCGATGTTCTAATCAATCAGATGGAAACCGGTAAACCCTACCCCGTAAAAGGAGCCTGGATACAGACCTCCAACATCATCGGCGGACAGGCTGCCGATCCCAGGCGTCACTATAATGCTATGAAAAAGCTGGACTTCATCGTCTGCGTTGACCTGTTTCAGAATCCTACATCGATGGCGCTGGCAGACATATTCCTGCCGGCCTGCACCATCTGTGAAAAAGAAAGTTTCCGCTCCTGGTGGCAGCCCCTCGGCGTCTCGGTCAAGGCTGTTGACGGAGTCGGAGAAGCCAAGTCCGACTGGGAAATCAATCTCGAAATGGCCAAGAGACTGGCTACTAATCCTATAAAATATAACACTGTTAGAGAACTCATTGATGACCGCTTGAAGGATGGCAACACCAACTTTGAGAAACTCAAGGCGAAAGGTTGCTGGGAATACCCGCCGGAAGGCCATAATACCCGCCCTTACTATCGTTATGAAAAAGGGCTTCTTCGCGCTGACGGTAAGCCCGGTTTTGAAACTCCCACCGGAAAAATTGAACTCTATTCCAAGAAATATGAAGAATGGGGACTTGACCCACTGCCTTACTATGAGGAACCAAAAGAAAGCCCTGTCGCCTCCCCAGATTTAGCTAAAAAATATCCGCTTATTCTCACTACGGGACGGCGCTCGCCGGTCTTTTTCCACTCCGAACACCGTATGATCCCCTGGCTACGCGAACTGGACCCATTCCCAGTTGTGGAGATCAACGATAAAACGGCGGAAAAACTCGGCATAGGCAACGGAGACTGGGTATATATCGAAAACACACGCGGTAGGGTAAAATTCAAGGCCAAAGTCACCCCCACCGCCCATCCCGAGGTTGTCACTGCGCCACACGGCTGGTGGTTGCCGGAAACCGATGGCAGATCCCCCAATTTCTTCAACACGTGGGACCATAATATCAATAACCTTACCTCCATGGGCAATCAGGCTAAATCCGGCTTCGGCGGTACCAACTACCGTTCCAGTCTCTGCCGCGTAGTAAAAATGGAAGGTGGAAAGGAGTAGCCATGCCTCGAAACGGTTTGCTTATACAACACGATTGGTGCACCGGCTGTCATGCCTGCGAGGTTGCCTGTAAGCAGGAACATAATTTCTCCGAAGGCATGGTAGGCATCAAGGTGGATGAAGTGGTTTCTACCGGTCCAGATAAAGTCTATGTGGACTTTATGCCCTATACCACGAGATTCTGCGACCTTTGTACTGATAGGACGAAACTCGGCGAACAACCTGCCTGTGTAAAGCATTGCCAGGCTAGCTGTATAACTTACGGAACGGTATCAGAACTGGCGAAGTTGATGGAGAAACAACCGCTATCTTCTATCTTCGCACCTAAATAAGGACAGTGTAAAAAAGAAAGGCAGGCATTGCCTTAGTTAGGTCTGATGCCTGCCAAGGTGTTTTTATTACCGGAAAATTTCTACATCGGGTTTTCCGCGATATTTTCATACCCTATGAACAGCCCCCGCGGTGCCTGCTGCATCAACTCCTCTACTGTCCACGGTTTTTTATCAAACTTGGTAATATTGCGTGAATGTACAGGTTCGGAGTACATGCTTACCGTATTGCCTCCAAGGGTAAATACCGAGCCGCTTATTTTCTCAGCCGCGTCCGACGCCAAGTAACAAACAAAAGGCGCGATATATTCCGGTCCCGGCGTAATATCTAACATCGATACAGCCGGCCTCGGGCTGGTGACTTTCCTGTTTATTATGAAGGGAATATCCTCACCACTTACCACACCGGTATAGGCTTCCAATTCATAAGAGGCGCGGGTCTTGGCGAACGGTGAAAAGGCATTGCAGGTAATACCCTTCGTCCATAACTCTATCGCCACGGCTTTAGTTAAACCCACCACACCAGCGTTGGCGGCGCAGTATTCGGCATGTTTGATGACATCGCCGTTCCATGCCTTGGAAGTGCAATTGATAATACGTCCCCACTTTTGCTTTATCATGTAAGGCGCAGCGTGACGGATAGTGTTGAAATAACCCTTGGGTTTTATCAGCGTAACTTTATCCCAAAGCTCTTCGGTCATCTTTTCAATCGGGCTGAAGCCGAAAGCCCCAGCGACATTAACTAAAATATCTATTTTCCCAAAGCTATCGACAGCCGTTTGTATCAGCTTTTCCGCCACATCGAAATCGGTTATATCCCCGAAGAAAGCTACGGCTTCCCAGCCCATTTTTTTAATTGTCTGGGCGGTTGTTTCCGCATCGCCGCTGATAGACGCCATTTCACTCTCCACCCACTCCCCTTTCTTTTTATCCAGCGATTTCATCTGTTTTTCCGTTAGAATCGCTTTACCGGTAGAGCCGCGTTTCCGGTTATTAGTTACAACTTTCGCTCCCTCTTGAGCCAGTCCTATAGCAATAGCTCTACCGATTCCCTGCCCCGAACCCGTCACTACAGCAACTTTTCCCTTCAGTACATTACCCATTAGTAATTCCTTTCATTAAAACACATTTATTTTTCGCTGATTAACGCGATTATTTCCCTGCCGTATTTGTTGACCCGCCTCTCCCCGAAGCCTGCAATCTGGTTAAGTTCTCTAGCATTGGATGGGCGCAATTGAACAATCTGCTTCAACCATGAGTTATGCGCTATGATAAATGGAGCCAGATTCTCTTCATTGGCTTTTTTACTACGCCATCCCACCAGCGACTCATACAACTTCTGTTCTTTAATATCAAGTCTCGGCTCTTCAACTTTTCCATTTGCAGTTTTATCAGTATCCGGTTTGGTTTTGCCGAGTTCTAATGCACCTCTTTTTTGTTTTTGTAGAGTGGAAATTTTTGTCTCAAGAGCCTTTTGTATTATTACCAGCGTCAGGTCGCTGCGAGTTTTTTCCAGTACTCCCCGCACCATGTCCGTAGTCCGTCTTAATCCCCCCGTTAGAGCATCGGGAAAGTCCATGGTAATCAGCATACTGTAAATATCATCCATGATTGATAGCAGTTCTTCTCCCCTTGAAAGATCGCCTTTGCGCATACCATCAAGCAGATAACGCCTGATTTCCCCAACCGCTTCTCCTAGCCCGTTAAGATAAGCCGCTACATCTACCCCGAGATTTTTGGGGCCCGGCATCTCCTTGCCAGTTATAAGCGCCAGAGTAATATTTGCTTCAGCCAGCTCCTTCTGGGCATCTCTGACCGCGCCGGTATTAGCCAGGTCTCTGTATTCTTTAACCGCTTTTTCCGCTTCGGATAAAACATTTCCGGCAGACTTAATTTGCCTGTCTGCCTCACTAAATTCCTGCCGGTGTATGGCGCGAATCGCCGTACTACTATACCGTATCGAATCCCGGCAAAGCGGCAGCATTTTCTCCCTGGCTTCGTCTTTCGCGGCAAGTTCTTCTCTTATTTTTTCCGCCATTGCGTCCAGATTATCCACTTTATCGCCCCCCGGTTATATTTACCAGTTCCCTGGTTGCTTTTTCGATGTCCTCTGCGCCCATGATGGCGCTGATTACAGCAGCGGCATCTGCTCCGGCTTTCATCACTTTACTCAAGTTATTCCTGTTAATACCACCGATAGCTACGATTGGTATGTCCAGCGCCTTTTTTATTTCCTTGATTCTTTCAGTTCCCACTACTCGGGTATCATCTTTGGTAGATGTTTTAAACATAGCCCCGACTCCTAGGTAATCCGCCCCGTCCTTTTTGGCATTTATCGCTTCATCCACCGTTTTTACTGAGCAACCCAATATCATATCTATCGGTATTAGCTTTTTTAACACTGCGACAGGTAAATCCTCTTGACCAACATGCAGTCCATCAGCCCCACAGGCAAGAGCAACCTCGAGACTATCATTAACGATAAAAAGGATACCTTTTTCCTTGCATATTTCTTTCAGTTCACCTGCGAATGCAAAAAACTCCCCGGTGCTTCTCTCTTTACATCGTATCTGTATTACTTTGGCGCCACCCTTTATCACCTGAATAGCAATATCAGAGGGTTTGCATCCTTTTAACCATTCCGTATCAATAACGGCGTATATTCCCTTCAAACGTTCTGACTTATCTTTACGCGATACCCCGGCATTCAATTCTTTTTCAATGGTATAAAGCTCGAAGCGTGCTTTTCTGTATCTTTCCGAATCAAGATTAAGTTCAGGGATCTTGGCCATTTCTTCAAGAACTCTTAATGATTCCTGTGCCCGTTTGGTATTGGCGGTTATTGTCCTCTGTACGTCTCGCCCGTTTTCTTCGCCTTCTACACCCATGCTACTTCCGATATCTCCTGCCGCATCCCGTGAACTAAGAAGCTTCCTGCGAAGTTCCGCGTCGATTTTTACCGTCTCATGTCGCATGTTTTTTAGTTTTTGTGTCAAAACGGTATCGTTCAACATCATCCGGGAGATTTCTTCAAGGACGCGCAGACCTTCACCAAGACGATTGATATTTGCATCAATTATACGTAACTGGTTACTCATCATTTACTTTTACTTTGGCGATTAATTCCAGCACAGTGCAGCGGATAAAAAAATCTCAATACGTGCCGTCTACAGCGTTCTCAATAATTTCGATACGTTCTATTTTCCCGTTGTTTTCTATTTGAATAGCCACGACATCGATACGCCACGCCTCCGGCAGGTTTTCATGTGCCTGACCGTATTGTTCTGCTAATTTTGTTAACCTTTCTTGTTTAACCGTTGTTATCGATTCTTCCGGTCTACCGAAAAACCGGCTTTTCTTCGTCCGTACTTCTATAAAAACAAGGGTATCTTTTTGCTGTGCTACGATATCAATCTCTCCATCGGGACAGCGATAATTCTTTTCCAGTATCTCGTAGCCGTTTTTCCCGAGGAACTCGCAGGCAATTCTTTCACCGAGGGCTCCCGTTTCTCGTCTTTTCATGGCTTTATACCCACTATTTCACTTACCGGGTTGAAAGACCTTCGGTGCAATTTACATGGTCCTTTTTCTCTTAAACTCCTCAAGTGTTCTTCAGTTCCATAGCCTTTGTGTCCGGCGAATCCATACCCAGGGAATTCCTCGTCCATTTCAGTCACCAGTCTATCGCGTGTAACCTTCGCAATAATCGAGGCACAGGCAATTGAAAAGCAGAGGCTATCCCCGTGTTTAATGCCCTTCTGTGGTAAGTTTGTTTCAGCTAATCTCACATAATCAACCAATAAAAATTGCGGTTGTGGCATCAGTTGTTCGATTGCTTCTATCATCGCCAGTCGTGTTGCTTTCGCAATCCCCAATGTATCGATTATTTCACTGGAAGATGCTCCAACTCCATAAGAAATCGCCGTTTCCTTGATAAAATCATAGAGATACTCGCGTACTTCTGCTGATAGCTGTTTGCTATCTCTTACCCGGCTCTTCCACCTGGCTTTGAAACTCTCCGGTAAAATTACCGCTGCGGCTATAACCGGCCCCATTAAAGCTCCCCTCCCTACCTCATCCACACCGGCGACATAGTGATAACCTTGCGCCCGGAGAAGTCTTTCTTCTGCAAACGACGGTTTCTGATATTTCACGAAAATCCGTCCTAACCTGATAATATTTTGCTAACCTTCTGCCAGATAATCTCAGCGATATCTTTCCTGTTTTTGGCAGCATCTACCACTACCCAGCGTTGCGGTTCAGCTTTAGCCAGTGCTAAATATCCCTCTCTCACTTTACCATGAAATTTTAAATTCTCCGCTTCAAAACGGTCGATCTTCTTGTTTTGCTTTCTTTTCAATCCCTCTTCCACCGATATATCCATTAAGAGTGTAAGGTCGGGAATAATCCCTTGAGTCGCTATGTCATTTGCATTTTTCACTATAGATAAATCCAGACCACGGCCAAAGCCCTGATAAGCCATAGTTGAATCTGCATAACGGTCGCAAATGACAATAGTATTTTTTTTAAGGTTTGGTTGTATTACTTCTGCTACTAACTGTGCCCGGGAAACGTTAAATAATAGTAATTCCGCGAGCGGTGTAATAGTTATATCTTGCGACCATTTTAACAAACGTGTTATTTTCTTTCCTAGTGTAGTGACTCCTGGTTCATGAATCAATAGCGCTGGAAGAGCCAGTCTTCTCAAACGCTGGTAGAGTAGTTTTGATTGTGTGCTTTTACCACACCCCTCTCCCCCTTCAAAAGTGATAAAAAGAGACATAATTCTTTCCCCGTCTTTAATTATCTCTCTCGCTCTTTAAATATCCGCACTCTGCGGTTTGGGTCCTTCCCTGTACTGTGAGATTTCAGGTCGCTCCGCTGGGCTATCAAGTGCTGCAATCGTCGTATGTAAGCACCCTGCGGACTCAATTCGATGGCTTCACTACCATCATTAACCTGCTCTATCGCCTCTTCGGCTTCCACCAGGGCCGACTGGAAATTACTGGGCTTTTCTCCTTCCCTCGCTGTATAAAGCGTGCCTATAAATTGTCTTATCTGCTGCGGTGTGTTGCCGCGTAAAACGTAAACCGGTATATGTTCGTTTTCCGCGTCCCTTACTTTCTGTGGTCTTCTCCGGTAGTAATTTTTCGAGGTTACAAGCATCGTTGCGTCACGCAGGCTGTTCACTATATCAAGGTCTATATGCATCTCGTGGCCAACCTGCAATACTCTTGATCTGTTAACGCCAAAGAGATGGAGTTTTACAGCTTTAGTTTCCTTCAGGGTCTTTTTACCTTTTGAATCGGCAGGCTTTTCCGGTTTTACTTTTTCTATTCTAACTTCATCATTCTCGTCCAACCATCGTATTTCCTTGCTGGGTAATAAGCCACGTAATAATGCATCGACAGCTTTTCCCACGTCTGGGTGAATCGCCACTCTATCTCTTTCCTGAATCTCTACCACAATATCGAAAGTTGGCGGGGACTTTCTTTCTAGTATCGATTTTTGAGTTCTACGCCGCCTTGCTTCCTCATCCCCTAACGTGACCGACTGTATCCCGCCAATAAGATCAGTTAGTGTCGGATTCATCATCAAATTTTCCAGTGTGTTACCATGCGCCGTACCCACCAACTGAACACCACGTTCGGCAATAGTCCTGGCCGCCATCGCTTCCAGCTCTGTCCCAATTTCATCAATGACGATGACTTCCGGCATGTGATTCTCTACCGCCTCAATCATAACAGCGTGCTGCAAGTTGGTGGTTGCTACCTGCATCCTACGGGCATGACCTATCGCCGGGTGCGGTATATCGCCGTCACCCGCAATTTCATTGGAAGTATCCACGATAATAACACGTTTATTGGCATCGTCTGCCAGCACGCGGGCAACCTCACGCAGCATGGTGGTTTTTCCCACCCCAGGCCTTCCCAGCAACAGCACACTTTTGCCCGTTTGTACCAAGTCTTCGATTATTCTAATCGTCCCGAAGACCGCTCGCCCAACCCGGCATGTAAGCCCTACGACACGTCCCCTCCGGTTTCGTATGGCTGAAATTCTATGTAATGTCCGTTCTATACCTGCACGGTTATCGTCGCCGAATTTACCGATTCTAGCAACAATATAGTCGATATCCGATTCTTCGACCTCTTTCTTATCAAGTACAGCTTCCTTTTTAGGAAAACGCGCTTCCGGTTCACGTCCAAGGTCCAGCACCACCTCTAGTAACTCGCTGATATCATTCTTCTTTAATAAAGGCGTTTTTATATAAGGTGGGAATATTTCGAGCAGGGCATTAAGGTCATCGGTTATCACCTTTTGCACAGGTATCTCCACGGTATGTTATTTATGTTTCTCCAGCACCATATCTAGAAAGTATTGATGAAACCTCAAGTCGTTTGTCAGTTCTGGATGAAAAGCTGTTGCCAGTAACTTTCCCTGCCTGGTAGCTACGATTTTATTATCTTTTAAGCGAGCCAGTATTTCTACGCCATTTTCACAATTTTCTATAAAAGGGGCGCGTATAAATACCGCGGGAAATGGCTTATCTCCCAGCGCCGGTATCTCTAAATCAACTTCAAAACTATCTAGCTGTCGCCCAAAGGCATTACGCTTTACGGTGATATCCATCAGACCAAGCGACCTGGTAGTATTACCGGATATTTGCTTAGCCATGAGAATCATCCCGGCGCAGGTACCGAATACCGGCATACCTTTTTCAGCCAGTTGAATTATTATGTCGCTCAATCGGTCGCTGGATATTAACCTGCTGATAGTCGTGCTTTCACCGCCGGGAATAATCAGCCCGTCCACCTCCTTTAATTCTCCGGGTAAACGGACGGGCACAGCTTCGGTATCCAGTTTGTTTAAAGCAATAATGTGCTCAATAAAGGCTCCCTGCGAAGCAAGGACACCGATTTTCATGTTACCAACCTCTTTTAGCGAGAAGCTCTCCATCAGGGATTTGCTTGATTTCCAGACCGGGCATGGCTTCTCCGAGTTTCTTGGAAACTTCAGCGATAATAGCCGGGTCTTTATAATGCGTGGTGGCTTTAACTATTGCCTTCGCCCTGGCCGCAGGGTCACTTGATTTGAATATGCCCGAGCCGACAAATACTCCCTCGGCTCCAAGTTGCATCATCAGCGCCGCATCTGCAGGTGTCGCCACTCCACCGGCAGCAAAATTGACCACCGGTAGCTTTCCTGTCTTGTGCACTTCAACCACCAGCTCGAACGGCGCGCCGAGTTCTTTAGCTTCTTTCATTAGTTCTTCCTGCGGAGTATTCACTAATTTGCGTATGCCGTCCATGACAGCCCTCATATGCCGGACTGCTTCAACGATATTACCCGTCCCGGCCTCACCCTTTGTCCTTATCATTGCTGCGCCCTCACCGATACGCCTAAGCGCTTCCCCGAGGTCACGGCAGCCGCAAACGAACGGCACTTTAAAGTCATGCTTCCACACATGATGGTTCTCATCGGCCGGGGTTAATACTTCCGACTCGTCGATATAATCCACCCCCATCGCTTCAAGTACCTGCGCTTCCACAAAATGCCCGATACGGCACTTGGCCATCACCGGGATAGAAACCACCTTCATAATAGCTTCGATAATGGTAGGGTCGGACATGCGTGCCACTCCGCCAGTCGCGCGGATATCAGCCGGTACCCTCTCAAGCGCCATAACCGCGCAAGCTCCAGCCTCCTCTGCTATTTTAGCATGATCCGGTGTAACTACATCCATAATCACACCACCCTTGAGCATCTGGGCTAGCCCTGTTTTAACTTTCCACGTCCCCTTTTCCATTTCCCCCTCCTCTAGTCGTCCTAATTGATATTATAATTCTACTACTGTTGATACAGCTTAGCAACACAGTTCCTATTCACTTTTTGACTGTTTGCTTTGAATATGTTAAAACATAATAGCCTCTGGAGTTACCAATGCAAGCGACGGATATCATATTTTTTATTGCACTTATCCTTGTTCTGGCGGGTGTAACTTATCTTCTCTATCGCAGTGAAGGCAGTGCCAAGAACAAGCATAAAATGACTGCCTATAATCTGTTGGAAGAAAAGAATCCCGACCCTAAGAAAATCAAGGAAGCTATCAGATTACTGCGTTTGTACGGAGGCCATTGGCGGAAAGACCAGGAATTCGTCCAGCTTATTACACTATTGTCCGATTTATTGTACGAGATTGAAAAAACCGGCATTCCACCGAAATCCCGAATCAAGAAATAATCGGTCTTTTTCCCGGTATTCCGGGCCTGCGGGGGTATTCAACTGGCGTTGCCTTGATTTTATCGATTATCACTAATGAGCGGTTGTCATTAAATTCTTTTAACTCTACTTTATAGATTCGGTGTAGTTTTCCACCCATTACCTCGATAGCTTTTTTTGATTGTTCTATTTCTTTATCGATATCGCCTTTCTTTTGAGCAATGCAGCAACCGCCGATATTGCAAAACGGCAGTGTTAATTCGACCAGTGCGGGTAAAGGCGCTAATGCCCGCGATACAACCACGTCGAATTTCTCACGGTAAAGTATATCATGAGCGGTTGTCTCCGCCCTGCCGGCAATGATTTCCACTTCCCTCAAGCCGAGTTGCTTTACAACTTCTTCAAGGAACTTGGTTTTCTTTTTAGTTGCTTCAATCAACGTCAGGCGTATTTCAGGAAATACTATTTTCAATGGTATGCCGGGCATTCCAACGCCCGTACCAACGTCAATTAATTCCAAGCTTCTTTTGTTAAAATCAAATGCTTCTGCCACGGTTAAAGAATCGAGGAAATGTTTTATCTGCACATCTGTGTAGTCGGTGATGCTGGTCAGGTTTATGTGCGTATTCCAGTTTATGATTTCATGATAGTAGTTCTGAAACTGCTCAAGCTGGAGTGGCGTAAGGTGAATATGCAGTTTCTCGACAGCAGACTTGAGTATTTCCATGGTAATTATTGTACCTGTATTGGCTTGATTAATCCATGTTCTGAAATAATGAATCGAGGCTAATTACGAACAAATCGGTTTTAATAAATTTTTTATCGGTATTTCGCCTTAACATAAGCTGTTGCCCTCACTCTCAAGGTATGCTATACTGGATAAAGACTTAATCTCCTGATTCTTATGATTAATATACTATAGGAGGTCTATCAAATTGCCAGATTCTGCAACCATCAAACAACTCCTTGAAGCCGGAGCGCACTTCGGGCACCAGACGGGTCGTTGGCACCCGCGGATGAAAAACTACATCTTCACCAAGCGTAACGGCATCCATATCATCGACCTTGAAAAAACAGCCGTAATGTTGGATAAAGCGTGCAAATTCATCAGAGATATCGTATCCGAAGGAGAAACGATACTCTTTGTCGGTACCAAGAAACAGGCACAGGAATCCGTGGAGGAAGAAGCCAAGCGGTGCGGCATGTATTATGTGAACCAACGCTGGCTCGGCGGAATGCTCACAAACTTCGCGACCATCCAGGCACGCGTCGACCAACTTGTAAGGCTGGAAGACCAGGAATCCAAGGGTGAGCTCGGGAGACTATCTAAAAAAGAAGCCGGAAAAATCACCGAGAAAATAGCCCATCTAAACAGGCAAATGGGCGGTTTTAAGGAAATGACGCGCCTGCCGGGAGCCCTCTTCATCATCGATCCCACTAAAGAAAAGATAGCCTTGGCTGAAGCCAAGCGGATGAGCATACCAGCCGTGGCAATCGTGGATACCAACTGTAACCCGGATGAAATCGACCACCCTATTCCCGCCAATGACGATGCAATCCGCGCCGTCAAACTTATCTGCAGTAAAATAGCCGATGCGGTTTTAGAAGGCAAGGCAGGCATAGCTACCACAGTTCCCACCGAAGTAATAGAAGGGAAGGTCGCCGCCGAAACCGAAGCAGATGCTGAAACTACACCAGAGACAGAACCACTGGTTTTTTCGCCGGATGAGGATTAAGGAGGAATAGTTGGATATCACCGTAGAAATGGTTAAAACGCTTAGAGAACAATCCGGTGCCGGCATCATGGACTGCCGCGGCGCGCTGGTCAGTTGCGGTGGGGATATAGAAAAAGCGTTGGAAACTCTAAAAGAAAAGGGGCTGCTTAAAGCCCAGAAAAAATCAGAAAGAACCACCAGCCAGGGGCTGGTTGAAGCTTACATTCATACAGCCGGGCGCATCGGTGCCCTGATAGAAGTCAACTGCGAGACAGACTTCGTCGCCCGCACCGATGAATTTAAAAGCCTGGCGCACTGCCTGGCGATGCAAGTAGCGGCGATGGATCCGCAATACGTATCAGAAAAAGATATACCCGAAGGCAAGGATGTAGTTCCCGAAGAAGCCTGCCTGATGATGCAACCATATATCAAGGACCCGACCCAGACAATCAAAGATGTAATTACCGAGACCATAGCTAAAACAGGAGAAAACATCAGAGTAAGCCGATTCATCAGATACGAATTAGGAAACTAGGGACAGGAAGATGCCTGAAGCCAAGTATAAGAGGGTATTACTTAAACTAAGCGGCGAGGCTTTACGCGGCAAAAGCAGTTATGGCATCAATAATCCCACACTAAACAGAATCGCGCTCCAGATTAAAGAAGTCGTAAAACTCGGTGTCGGCGTAGGTATCGTAGTCGGCGGAGGCAACATCTGGCGGGGGGCTCAAGCCGAAGCTGACGGCATGGACCGTGTCACGGCGGACTATGCGGGCATGCTGGCTACGGTAATTAATGCCATAGCACTCCAGGACGTTCTTGAAAGACTCGGAGTCGACACCAGGACACAATCTGCCCTGGAAATCGAGAAAGTAGCCGAGCCATATATCAGGAGAAGAGCCATCCGCCACCTGGAAAAAGGGAGGGTGGTTATTTTCGCCGGAGGAACGGGCAATCCTTACATGACGGCGGATACAGCCGGAGCCCTACGAGCCATAGAAATAAACGCGGAAATTTTATTAATGACCAAGAGCGGTGTCGACGGGATTTACGACGCCGACCCCAACAAAAACCCCAAGGCAAAGAAGATTGATAAAATAACACATATCAAAGCACTAAGCATGCGCCTCAAGGTGATGGATACCACGGCACTATCGCTGTGCATGGACAATAAGCTTCCCATCATCGTCTTCGACTCCGAAGCTAAAGACGGCATCCTCAAAGCTGTCCTCGGCAAATCAATCGGCACTCTGGTAACAAGCGAGAATTGATTATGGTCAGTGAAACATTAAAAGGCATCGAAGAAAAAATGAAGGCTTCCGTAAAGCTGTTCCGCGCGGATCTGGCGACTATCCGAACCGGACACGCAACACCCGCCTTAGTGGAGCATATCCGCGTGGATTACGCCGGCACGCCCATGTCATTGAACCAGTTAGCCGGCATCTCCGCCCCGGAAGCGGGACTGCTGGTCATCCAGCCATGGGATAAAAGCAGTCTACGCGACATTGAAAAAGCCATTTTAAAATCAGAACTCGGCCTAAATCCTACAAACGACGGCAATATTATAAGGATTGCCATACCACCGTTGAGCGAAGAACGCCGGCAGGAACTGATAAAAATCGTACACCGGAGGACCGAAGAGCGCCGGATAGCGATACGCAACCTGCGGCATGAAGCTTTGAACGGGCTTAAACAGCTAGAGAAAGATAAGGAAATATCCCAGGACGAGCTAAAGCGTTCTCAAGAGCAGCTTCAAAAACTTACCGACTTTTACATTATGGAAGCGGAAAAGTCAAGCAAGGGCAAAGAAGAAGAACTGGCAGAAGTATAGCCCGTTTCAGCTTTAGCTTTTTCCGATAAGCCTCATCCAAGATAACGATTACCTATAGCGATAAGGAAAGAATGACCACACTTCCCCGCCATATAGCTTTTATCATGGACGGCAACGGCAGATGGGCCAAGCAGCGCGGCTTATCACGGCTGGACGGACACCGCGCCGGGGTAAAACACATACGCTCAATTATCAAGTCGCTCTATTCAAAGGGTATAAAATACGTAACGCTTTATGCCTTTTCTACAGAGAATTGGAGACGACCAGAAGACGAAGTGAACGGCCTATTCCATATTCTCGAAGAAATAATTGCGATAGAGTCTCAAGAACTATTTAAAAACGGGGTTAGAATCCGCCACATCGGCAGCATGGAAGGTCTATCTCCCAACCTAAAAGAGTCCATCAATAATGCTTTAAAGCTTACCGCCAATAATACCGGCATGATACTGGGCGTGGCGTTGAACTATGGCGGACGCGCAGAAATCATCGATGCGATACGGCGGATTATCACCAGCGGCGTGAGACCCGAGCAAATAGACGAAAAAAAATTCCGCGAGTATCTATACACCGTCGATTTTCCCGATGTCGACCTGTTAATCCGCACCGGAGGCGAGATCCGCACCAGCAATCTCCTGATATGGCAGACAGCTTACAGCGAATATTATTTTACGCCGGTCCTCTGGCCTGATTTTGATAAAGAGGAACTGGAGAAAGCGTTGCAGTCCTTCAGCAAGAGGCAAAGACGCTTCGGCG
>MGMT01000066.1:31576-32507 GCA_001796525.1 Chloroflexi bacterium RBG_13_51_52
TGATTTTCACGTTCCTGTTTATCATCAACCCACATATTACCTATAACCTTAATGTGCCGATAGTGACCCTGCTGCTGACAGCGGCAGTAGTGCTTTCGCTGATCTTGCTGGTGTTCCTGCCGAAAAGAGAGGGGCTGTTCAACCGATGGGCGTGGACTATAACGGGGATATTGTATATTGGGTGGCTGTTGAGCTTTTTGATAGCACTAAGGCTCGAACCGGGGACAGCCGGTTTCCCCGATGCCGGACGCAACTTCGTGTTCCTGGCGATATTAGCCACCTTCGGGTCGGACACAATGGCATATTTTATCGGGAAGGCAATGGGGAAGCACAAGCTGGCGCCGCAGATAAGCCCGGGGAAGACATGGGAGGGGACTTTCGGGGGGATACTGGGGGCGGTGATTATCAGCCTGCTTTTTACGATAGATACACCTTTACAGCTGCCGCTCAACTACGGGCAGGCAATTCTACTGGGCGTGCTTATCAGCGTATTCGGGCAGGTGGGGGATTTGGCAGAGTCTTTGCTGAAGCGGAACCTGGGGGTAAAGGACTCGGGGAAGATGATGCCGGGGCACGGAGGCGTACTCGACAGGACGGACAGCATCCTGTTTGCGGGGGTGGTGGTTTACCTTTATTACGCCCTAGTAGTGATGTAAGGCGTAAACAAATAACACCTATAGCGATTTTAGACATAGATTATTAGTTACTTTTTGTATCCAACAAGAGCAAATACAGAGATTTCCACGCATCGCTCACAATGACATTATAGCGATACACCCCTCACTGATATCCTTCACTGCGTTCAGGATGACAGCTTAGTTCATTTGTATTTGGCGGTCGTGGGGTCAGAGTTGCGGAAGTGGGCAATGCGAATACGCTTCATCTTACCCCCGGCGCCGAGGTTATAGAGGACCCAGTTGGTCATGATGGT
>MGMT01000067.1 GCA_001796525.1 Chloroflexi bacterium RBG_13_51_52
CGATACCGAAAATCGTCCTTTCGGTTGAGGGAGGTCATGACCTCGCCCGGGCGATAATGACCACGGATACAGTGACTAAGGAGGCGGCGGTTAAAGCTGAAGGCTTTACAGTAGGGGGGATGCTGAAGGGGGCGGGTATGATTCACCCCAACCTGGCTACCATGCTGTGTTTCCTGACGACCGACGCCGACGTCGATGGTGAGTTTCTCCGCCGGTCATTAAAAAAAGCTGTGGCGGTATCGTTCAACATGATATCCGTCGATGGCGATAACAGCACCAACGATATGGTGCTTGTCATGGCCAACGGGACGGCCGGGGGCAAACCGATTACGAAGGGCAGCCGTAAAGCCGGGACTTTTCAGCAGGCCCTGAACAAGGTCTGTACTTACCTGGCGAGAGAAGCCATCCGCGATGCCGAGGGGGCTACCAAGCTCATTGAAGTAAAGGTCAGCGGGGCGCTAAGTTTGAAAGATGCGCGGCTGGCAGCCAGAACGATAGCCAGCTCCTCGCTGGTGAAAACGGCGGTGCATGGCAGCGACCCCAACTGGGGCAGGGTGCTGGCGGCGGCGGGACGGAGCGGCGCATCGATGGAGGAAGAGAAAATGGAACTGTATATCGGCGATACCTGCGTAGTGAAAGGTGGTACGCCTGTTGCCTTCGATAAAAAAGAGGTTGTGAAACACCTCGATGGCAAAGAGGTTTATATAGCTTTAAATCTGCATCTCGGTAAAGCCGAGGCAACCGCCTGGGGTTGCGACCTCTCTGAAGAATATGTGAAAATCAACGCCGAATATACGACGTAACATAAAGGGTAAAATTAAATGAAGAACATCACGGTAATAAAAATAGGCGGGTCTACCTTCAGCAGCCGCGATACCACTATCGAGGATATTGTTTCTCTGCAAAAAAAGGACAAGCCTCTGGTGGTGGTGCACGGCGGAGGCAGCACCGTTACTGGCTGGCTTAATCGCCAGGGTATCACTACCAAATTCGTGCGGGGCGAGCGCGTTACCGACTTGCCGTCGCTGGAGGTGGTGACGGCGGTACTGGCGGGGCTGGTCAACAAAGAAATCACGGCGGCGGTTAATATCCGCGGCGGACGGGCGGTCGGTATCAGCGGCGTCGACGGCTCGCTAATCGAGAGCCGGATGAAAGATAAAGACATGGGCTATGTGGGACTGGTGGAAAAAGTGAACCCGGCCATCCTGGAAGTGTTGCTGAAAGACGGCTTCGTTCCCGTGGTCTCGCCGGTCAGCCTGTATTCGCTGGATAGACCCGTTGGCGCCCCGGGAATTATGAATGTCAACGGCGACCCCATCGCCGGGGAACTCGTTGCTGCATTAGGAGCGAAAAGACTGATTTTCCTGACCGATGTCGAGGGCATCAAAGACAAATCGGGGAATATAATATCGCAATTAGCAAAAAAAGAAGCGGAAGCCATGATAGCCTCGGGGGTTATCGACGGTGGGATGATTCCCAAGGTGAACGCCTGTATTAAGGCTTTAAATGCTGGCGCGATTACCCGTATAATTGACGGAAGAAAACCGCATGCCTTGCTCAAAGAGGTTGAAAACGGCGATGGCGGTACGACGATAATTAAATTAAAAAGGGGTGTCTAAGAGGGGCGAAGCCCCTCTTCTAAAAACCTTCCCCCTCGCCTGTAAGGAGAGGGGGACACAGGGGGTGAGGTGACCTTACTATACGGAAATAACTCATCAGAGAGCCGTAAGAGAGTGGTTTGGAGAGTGAAAAAATGACCGACTGGCAGGAACTGGATAAACAATATTATATGCAGACTATCGTACGCGTGCCGGTGACGCTGGTCAGGGGTAAAGGCGCTCGTGTCTGGGATGAAAAAGGTAAAAAATACCTCGACTTCGTTGGCGGTCTGGCGGTCAATTGCCTGGGGCACTGTCATCCGGTGGTGACCGGGGCCGTTAAGAAACAGGCAGATACTTTAATGCAGACATCGCTCTGGTATTATACCGTGCCCATGCTGCAGCTGGCTGAATTGCTGGTGAAAAACAGTTGCCTGGATAGAGTTTTTATCGGCAACAGCGGACTGGAAGCCAATGAAGGTGCCGTAAAACTTGCGCGACGTTACGGCAAGCTTAAATTGAACGGGGCTTACGAGGTTATCACCACCATGGCATCATTTCACGGACGCTCCCTGGCCTTGACTGCGGCTTCCGGACAGCCGAAGATGCATGAACCTTTTACCCCTTTGCCGGTTGGCTTTATCAACGTTGCCAATAATGATATTGCAGCGATAAAAGCAGCCACTACCGATAAGACCTGCGCGGTCATGCTGGAGCCGATACAGGCGGAGGGGGGTGTCAACCTTCCCGTTGAGGGATTCCTGAAAGAAGTGCGGGAATGGTGTGATAGTAAAGGCATTTTGCTTATCCTGGATGAAGTGCAGACCGGCATTGGCCGCCTGGGGACGCTGTTCGGTTATATGCAGTATGGCATCGAGCCGGATATTATGACGCTGGCTAAAGGGCTGGGCGGTGGTATGCCCATCGGGGCGCTCCTGGCTAAGGAAAAAGCTGCCGTATTTACCCTGGGCGACCATAATTCTACCTTTGGGGGCAATCCGGTTACCTGCGCTGCGGCTTATGCCACGCTGAAATATGTTATCGATAATAACATCCCCGGCAATGCCAAAAAAGTCGGTGAATATTTCATGGGGAAGCTGCTTGATTTAAAGAAAAAATATCCGTTTATAACCGACGTTCGCGGGCGGGGCTTGCTCATAGCTGTTCAATTTAACAGTGAAATTGCGCAGCAGGTAGTCCTGGACTGTCTTGATAAAGGCTTGCTGGTGAACAAGCTCATGCCGAATGCCATACGCTTCATCCCGCCTCTGATTATCGGCAATCAAGAAGTCGATGAGGCTGTCGGCATACTGGATGGAGTACTTGCTGGAATTTCGAGATAGATATTTGTTAGAATTATTTCCGTGGATATAAATTTTAAGAAACTCGGTAAGCTGTGCGGTCCGGGGTCAATCGTAGCGGCCGTTGTGCTGGTCTTCATATGCCTGGTGCTTATTCTCTATAGTTCAGAGGTCGGGCTGGCCAGCGAAATCGGAATTCGCGAACCCGTTTTTACCAACGTTGATTTTTCGTCAGTGCCGCAATCGGTAGTTGACGACGCCGAGAGAATGGCGGATGAACTGGTCGGCAGTAGTGGGGAAAGACATCAGGAAGTGGTTAACCAGCTTCTCGGCTCGTTTATCGCCGCCAGAAACGCGGATATTGTGATATTCTTTAATTCGGGGGGAATGGGGTGGAACTATGTCAGGGATACGCCCGGGTGGGAAAGCATTCTCAACGGCATTACCGATGAGCTTAAAGCGCTGGGATATCGGCCGCTTATATTGAATTACAGCCGCACCGGCAAAGGGCTCTGGAACAGCATCAAGGAAATTATCGAAGCTTCTACCCGCTACACGAAAAAGGTCAAGGGTATGGAAAAACATGTAGAATTTATTGTCGACCACCTGCCGGAACTGAAAGTAATTATCGCCGGTGAAAGCACGGGTACGGTCATCACCGAGGAATCTATGAATTATTTCAGAGACCGCCCTAATGTTTACAGCATACAGACGGGCAACCCTTTCTGGTATAAGACAGAGGGTCAGGAAAGAACGCTAAGGATAAATAACAACGGGACCTGTGAAGATGCCTTCAGCCACGGTAACGTGCCTGGTATGATGTGGGCTACTTTCAAGCACTGGATAGGACTGTCATCGCCGGATGAGCATCCGGGGGATATATTAAAATGGCTAAGGGCGCCCGGCCATCATTATTCATGGCAGTACACCGGCATCAGTTCGGAAATAATCAAGTTCCTGGAAGATAATTTCCCTGAGAAAAATTGACCATCGGTTGATAGAGGGAGGATTGGTGTGAAGGAAAAAATAGTACTGGCATACAGCGGAGGGGTGGATACCTCGGTAGCCATAAAATGGCTGCAGGAAAAACATAACGTAGATGTCATCGCCGTCACCATAGATGTCGGCAATGAAAAAGACTTTAAAGCCGTGCGGCAGAAAGCCTTGAAATTAGGCGCTATCAAAGCGCTGGTATTGGATGGCAAAGAGCTTTTCGTTAAATACTTTCTCTTTCCGGCTTTGCAGGCGAATGCCCTTTACGAGGGCCAGTACCCGCTGGCGACGGCGCTGTCACGGCCGCTTATGGCTAAACTGCTGGTGGATACGGCGTTGGCGGAAGGAGCGACAGCGATAGCGCACGGCTGCACGGGCAAGGGCAACGACCAGGTGCGCTTCGAGGTCGGCATTAATGCCCTGGCGCCAAAGATGAAAATCCTCGCCCCGGCCCGCGAGTGGGGTATGACGCGGGATGAGACTATCAAATACGCTCAAAAAAATGAAATACCGATACCCGTCACGAAAAAGAGCCCCTACTCTATCGATGAAAACCTGTGGGGCAAGAGTATTGAATGCGGCGTGCTGGAAGACCCCTGGACCGAACCCCCCGCCGATGTCTACACCTGGACGAAAAGTCCGGATGAAGCCCCCGCCAAGCCGCAGTACCTGGAAATCGGATTCGAGAAGGGTATTCCGGTATCTCTTGACGGCAAGGAGATGGGGGGGATAGACCTGATTCAGAAGATGAATGAAATAGCCGGTCGTCACGGCATCGGCAGAATAGACCATATCGAGAACCGGGTGGTGGGCATAAAATCACGCGAGATTTACGAAGCGCCGGCGGCGGTCGTCCTGATACAGGCGCACCAGGCGCTGGAAGCCATGACCATGTCCAAAGACCAGCTGCGCTTTAAACAGAAAGTAGCTGTAGAATGCGCCGACCTTATTTATAACGGGCTGTGGTTCAGCCAGCTTAACCGCGACCTTTCTGCTTATATCTTAAGCTCGCAACGCTATGTATCCGGCACGATAAGAGTCAAGCTCTTCAAGGGACATGCCACCGTGGTCGGGCGCAAATCACCCTGGTCGCTTTACAATTTGAGTCTGGCGACCTATGATAAAGGGGATGAGTTCAACCAGAAAGCCGCGGAGGGCTTTATCTACCTCTGGGGCTTGCCGGTGAAGACACAAGCACAAATACAACTACTGGGGGACAAGGAAGGTCCTTTAAGCATCGTTGGGTATGATGATGCCGGGGATAAATGATAGATGAGTAATATCAGGGGACGTTTCAGCAAGCCGGCGGACAAACTGGCGGCGCAATATACCGCCTCGTTGCCTTTCGACCGGCGACTTTATCGGCAGGATATCGTCGGCAGCATCGCTCACGTTAAAATGCTGGCTAAACAGGATATTATCACCCAAGACGAAGCTCAAGCCATCATCGGCGGACTGGAAGCTATCCGCGGCGAGATAGAAAAGGGCAAATTCAAGTTCGCGTCGGAGCAGGAAGATATCCACATGGCGATTGAATCACGCCTGATTGAGAAGGTCGGGGAGGTGGGGCGTAAACTCCACACCGCCCGCTCCCGCAACGACCAGGTGGCGCTGGACATGCGGCTTTTTATGAAAGAGGCGATTTCCGATACCTTTACCGGCATACGCGGTCTTCAGAAAGCCCTGCTTGACCTTGCCGAAGCTAATAAAGGCGTCGTCATGCCCGGCTATACGCATTTGCAGGTAGCCCAGCCGATATTGCTGGCACACCATCTTTTAGCCTATTTCGAGATGTTGCAGCGGGATTATGAGCGTTTTAGTGATTGTCTCAAGAGAGTCTTTGTAATGCCGCTTGGCAGCGGAGCTCTGGCGGGCGTCGCCTATGAAGTTGATAGAGAGTTCCTGGCAAAGGAGTTGGGTTTCAGTCGGGTAAGTCAAAACAGCCTCGACGTTGTTGCCGACCGCGATTTTATACTGGAATATGAAGCCGCCGCTAGCATCTGCATGATGCATCTTTCGCGTCTGGCGGAGGAAATTGTGCTCTGGTCGTCGGCGGAGTTCGGCTTTATCGAGCTTGATGATGCCTATGCCACCGGCAGCAGCATTATGCCGCAGAAAAAGAACCCGGATGTGGCGGAACTTGCCCGCGGCAAGACAGGCAGGGTCTATGGCAACCTTATGGCTCTACTGACCACGATGAAGGGACTGCCCCTCGCTTATAACCGCGATATGCAGGAAGACAAGGAGGGATTGTTCGATACGGTGGACACCCTCGAATCGACGCTGGCGGTGTTTGCCGGTATGATTAAGACCGTCAAGGTCAATGGGGATAATGCGCGGATAGCTTTAGAACGGGGCTATGTCCTCGCCACGGATGTGGCAGACTACTTGGTGAAAAAAGGCGCGGCGTTCCGCACTGCCCATGAGATAGTCGGCAAGCTGGTAAACTATGCGGCGGGGAAGGGCAAAACCCTCGCCGGACTTGATATGAAGGAATATAAAAAATTCTCGACGCTGTTCGGCGCTGATGTCCGTTCGATAACGATTGAGACGTCGTTAGCCGCCAGGGACGTTGTTGGTGGTACGGCCCCCAGACAGGTCAAGAAGGCGCTGGCCGTGGCGTGGCGTATTATCGGAAAATAGTACGCTATTTTTAAGGAGAAAAACCTGATAGTATTGGAGTGAGAATATGGGCGATTCTATTATCATCGAAAACCTGACCAAGTATTATAATGATTTCCTGGCGCTGGATAAACTGTCGCTTAGAGTGCCGGAAGGGGAGAACATAGGTTTGCTCGGGCCCAACGGCGCCGGCAAGAGCACGACGCTAAAGATATTATGTGCTTTAATCCGCCCTAGCTCCGGCAAAGTTTATATCGATGGTGTCGATGTTGCGGAGCAACCGGAAAAAGCTCTATTTAGTATCGGTGCCATTATTGAAACACCGGAGTTTTATTCCTTTCTTACGCCTGAAGATAATTTAAGTTATTTTGGCAGGCTCCGCGGGATGAAGGGAGAGGTGTTAACGAGGCGGATTAAGGAAGTAATCGCCCTCGTCAAACTGGAGAAATGGAGCAAGGTAAAAATAGAGAAGTTCTCCCGCGGCATGAAGCAGCGTCTCGCTCTGGCGCAATCGCTGCTGCACGACCCCCCGATATTAATCCTGGATGAACCGGGACTGGGACTAGACCCTAGGGGGGTAGTAGAGTTTAGAGAGATAATCGCTGACGTAGGTAAGGAAAAAACAGTTTTCTTTGCCTCGCACCAACTGAACGAAGTCACACTGATATGCAATAAAGTAGCAATTATCAACAACGGTCAATTACTTATTTATGATAGCATTACCGCACTGGAGCAAAAATACCAATCGCTAGAGCAGGCTTATCTGCAGCTTACAGGAGGCAACGTTGAGTGACTTTGAAAAACTGGGAATAGTAGTTAAATACGAATTTTTAAAGCATATCCGCCGCCGCCGCCTTTATATAGTATTGGGGATAGCGCTGCTGGTCGAGTTGCTGGTGCTTATCCTGATTCGATTGCTTAGTGGGAGTTTTCCAAGTGATGTAATGGTAATGGCGGCTGCTCTTACGGCAGGGCCTAGCCTGGCGGCAATCGGAGCTATCTTTTTTGCCGGAGACGCTATTGCTGGGGAGTTTGAGAGTAAAACTGGTTTCCTGCTCTTTGTTAATCCGATTAAACGCATGGTGTTATGGGCCGGTAAATACCTGGCGGGCTTTATCGCAGTGGCTGCGCTTATTGTGTTTACATATATCATTGTTGTTATCGCCCTGCTGGTAATATATCAGGAAGTACCCGTGGAAATACTAAAGTCGTTCGGGTTGTGCCTCCTATATGCCTCCGCTGTCCTCTCGGTAACCTTTTTCTTCAGCGCTGTATCTAAAGGCTCTATGGGAGCGACCGTAATGTCACTTCTCTTTCTTTTCGTGATTTGTGGTATCTTAGAGAGTGTGCTTGGTTCCACCGGCAAGCCCTACTGGTATATTCTTTCTGCCGGGGGAGACAGCATAACTATGGTTTTTGGAAGTATTCAAGAGTTGTTGTCGAGTTTAGGCATGACAGGTCAATTCGGCAATATGATGGAGAATTTTAAACCGCTTGATATCGGACTGGCGGCTTGGGGTATGGTAATCTATCTGGTAGTGGGTTTTGTCGCCAGTATCTGGATTAGCAATCGCCGCCAGTTGGCTTAATACAAATAATAAAAAATAGAACCCGACTGGTAAAGTCGGGTCAGGTTTAAAAATAACTAATAAAAAATTACAGGAGGTCTAGACATTAGCCGTTTTGTTTTGTGTACGCAGGCACCTCGTACAGACGTTCAATTGTTTCATCTTGCCGTTGACCATTATTCTGGCGGGATGAATATTAGCCGTCCAGTCCCGCTTGGTATGTCTTTTAGAATGGCTGACGTTATGACCGTATTGTGGTATTTTACCACATAAATCGCACTTCAATTTCCCTTTTCTCCTTTAATATCAAACCGAGGTATTGCAAATTCCACTGATAAATAGTAACATAATGCATCGAGATTAGCAAGCAATACGTCCTTGGTGGGAATATTAATCAAACGTATAAACTGGCAAGGATGGTAGAAAATGAGCGAAACGAATAGCATTGCGGGGCAGGTACTGCGGGACATGTTTTCCACAGCCACAAGCTGGCTTGAAAAGAGTTCCGCCGATATAGATGCTTTGAATGTCTTCCCGGTACCCGATGGCGATACCGGTACCAATATGATGCTTACTATGCGGTCTACGATGGAGGAAGCCTATCGCGCCCCCGATAATAGCGCCTCCGCTATCGCCCATGCCATGGCAAAAGGCGCTCTCATGGGCGCCCGCGGCAATAGCGGCGTCATCCTGTCGCAGATATGGCGTGGCATGGCGCAGGGGCTGGATGGCAAGGAGTCTTTCAACGCCGCCGAGATGGCTGAAGCTTTACTGAAATCAGCGGATATTGCCTATAAGGGCGTGAGTAATCCGGTTGAAGGCACTATGCTTACGGTAATGAAAGATGCCGCAAAAGAAGCTAAAGCGCAGGTTGACCGGGGCGAAGAGGATGTAATAGGCTTGCTGGAAGCCGTGGTAAACGCCGCCGGCGATTCCGTAGCCAGAACCCCCCGCCTGCTTAAAGTCTTAAAAGATGCCGGCGTGGTTGATGCCGGCGGTCAGGGGCTCTATACCATCCTGGAAGGAGCACTGCGTTTTCTCAAAGGTGAACTGGAGTTGATGCGTCTGCGCAAACCGCAAATAATTGTCAGCGATCTGCCCTCAACAGTGCCCCTGCCTCAGGCTACGGGAGTGGATGAAGTGCCCTTCGGTTATTGCACCGAGTTTCTTCTAAAAGGCGAGAAATTGGAGCCGGAGTCTATCAGCAAACGACTGGAGAAGAAAGGCGAATCGCTGATTGTCGTCGGTGATGAATCGGCGGTGCGCATCCACATCCATACTCTTGAACCCGGCAGCATCGTCCAATTCGCCACCAAGCTGGGCACGCTGCACCAGGTAAGCATCAGGAATATGGATGAGCAGCACCAGGACTTTTTAGAGATGCAGAAAGAAAGAATGCCGACTACCGATACAGCCGTTATCGCGGTAGCTTCGGGGGATGGCTTGAAGGATGTTTTCGGCAGTCTGGGAGCCGCCGCCGTTATACCCGGCGGTCAGACGATGAATCCGAGCACCAAAGATATCCTCCAGGCTGTGCAGTCGGTGCCTTCGGAAAATGTTATCATTTTACCCAACAATAAAAACATCATCCTCACCGCCGGCCAGGTTGAATCATTAACCGAAAAGAAAATCAAGGTAGTGCCGACCAGAACGATTCCGCAGGGTGTTGTTGCCTTGCTGGCATTCGATTATGAGGCGGACTTTAAAACCAACGCCGAGATTATGGAAAAAGCCCTTTCTTCGGTAAAGACTATCGAGGTAACAAAGTCGGTGCGTGCTACCAGGATAAACGGATTACATATCAAACGGAAACAGCCTATAGGTTTGCTGGATGACGAGCTCATCGCCGCCGGCGATACCGACCTTGATGTTATCAATAAAATCCTGGACAAGCTGGATATGAAAGAGGCTGAGGTCGTTACTATCTATTACGGGGAGGATGTTCAGGCTGAAGAAGCTGAAAAAATAAGCGCCAGCATCACCGAACAATATACAAATCTGCAGGTTGAATTGATTAAGGGTAACCAACCACATTATAGTTATATTCTTTCCATAGAATAAAATAGAAAGGCGGTACCGGGATGGCAGTGAAAATTGTAACGGATACTTTATCTGATATTACCGGTGACCTGGCAGCGCAGCTGGGGATTACCGTAGTGCCGTTATATGTACGCTTCGGGGAAGAAGTGTACCGCGACCGAGTTGATATTTCCAGCGAGGATTTTTACCGCAGGCTGGTAAATGAGCCTAAACTACCTTCAACGACGCAGCCAACCCCCAACGATTTTGCCGAGGTTTATAGGAAACTGGCGCAGGAAACCGACGAAATCCTGGTGATTGTTGTCTCCAGCAAGCTTAGCGGCACCTACCAGTCGGCAATGCAGGCCAAGGAATATGTTAAAGATAAATGCCGTATTGAAGTGGTAGATTCGATGACCGTGGCTATGGGGGAAGGTCTGATTGTTGTCTCGGCGGTTAATGCGATTAAAAAAGGAGCGGGTTTAGACCAGGCAGCAGAGATGGTGCGTAAGGCTCATGACCGTTCGCACCTTATTGCTTATTTTGACACACTTAAATATCTGGCTAAAGGCGGGCGTATCGGTAAAGCCAAGGAATTCCTGGGTGCGATGTTGTCTGTCAAGCAGATACTCACCGTCAGGGATGGAGAGATGGCGCCGCTGACGAGAGTGCGTTCCATGCGGGCGGGACTGGATTATCTTACCAGCGTTGTTGCCAGCTATCAGAATAGAATAGAAGGACTGGCTGTGGAACATACCACCAACCCTGAAGATGCGGATGTACTGGTAGAACGGCTTGATGCCATCTTCCCTAAGGCTCGCATCTTACGTTCGATAATCAGTCCTGTAATCGGTACCTATTCCGGACCAAACGCAATGGCGCTAACGATTCTGGAAGCGTAAAATTTATAATGACTGTCAGGATTGTCACCGATAGCGTCGCCGATATTCCTCCTCAGATAGTTGCTGAACTTGGTATTTCCATCATTCCGATACTGGTACGTTTCGGTGAACAAACCTACCGTGATGGTATCGATATTACCAACGACCAGTTTTACGAAAGACTGGTAAACAGTAAAATCCCGCCCACTACCGCCGTGCCTTCACTGGACATGTTCGCCCGGACATACGCCAGGCTTGCCGAGGAAACGGACGAAATTCTCGTCATCATGCTTAGCTCCAAACTTAGCGGAGTTTATAATGCGGCTTTACAGAGCGCCAGTCTGATAGAAAACGAATGCCGCATCGAGGTGCTTGATTCCCAATGTGCCGTCATGGCGGAGGGATTTGTCGTTATCCGGGCGGCGCAGGCGGCTAAAGAGGGGGCAAGTCTGGATGAAGTAATCGAGGTTGTGCATCGCAACCTGCCGCGGGTAGATATGCGGGCCGCTTTTGATACTCTGGAGTATCTCAAGCGCGGCGGACGTATCGGCAAAGCAACGGCATTACTGGGGTCGCTCCTCAAGGTGAATCCTATTATCACCTTAAAAGATGGCCTGGTAGAGCCGGCCGGACGGGCGCGTTCCAGGGCAAAGGCGATGGATCACCTCTATGAGTTCGCAGCGGGCTATTCTCATATTGAAGAACTGGCGGTGGAAGAGGCCGCCTGTCCTGAAGATGGTAATCTCCTGGTGAAACGCCTCGGTGAGATATTCCCTGAAGAACGTATCTATCGCTCCCGTACTACGCCGGTCATCGGTACGCATACCGGACCCGGCCTGCTGCTGGTAGCGGTGCTGGGCGACAAATAAGTCTTACTGCCTCTTGGACATCTTCTTTAAATCTAATGAATCTTGTTACCTGATAATATTTAATTTCTTTTTTTATATCTCTTTGAAAGGGGAGTGCGCAGCGAGAGGGGGCGCAGCCCCCTCTCATTTAATTTCCCCCACTCAAACATTTTAAAAATGGAATACAAAATACATCTGTTTGAGAGGGGGATAAAGGG
>MGMT01000068.1:0-2944 GCA_001796525.1 Chloroflexi bacterium RBG_13_51_52
CGCGCCTGGCGGAGGTCCACCCATCATGCCCGGCGGAGGTCCGCCTGCACTCACCTGTACTCCAGCTTCAGGGTTCATCACCGAGAATCTAATTTCAAATGTCATTTTATGCCTCCATGCGGTTGTTCAGAGTTCAACTGCGTCCTTAATTATTAGGGTCCCTGGCGTTCTTTAATCCACGTTAAATCTTCCCTGGCTTTACCCCAGCCGGCTTCAGCGGCAGCAGCGAAAGGATTCTTGCCCCCCATGTGTTTCCGCATTTCTTCCATGCGCTGCTTCATCAGCTCTGCCTGTTTCGCCATACCTTCAGGGGTGGCGAAATTGACAATCCGCTCTAAACTGAATCTCAACATCCTCTCCGGGTCGGGGCTCGGTATAATAAAGAGCTGCTCGTTTTCAATCCCCTTCTTGAGTATTTTTGCCAGCTCCACGGGGTCCATCCCCTGGGCATTGACTTTACCTTCCGCCTCGATGGTCTTTTGATTAACCCGATAGCCGGTGTTTGCCAGGTGTTTGGGCCGGGTAAAGGTGGCTTCGTGGATATTCGTGTTGATGCCACCCGGGCAGAGGCAGGATACGCCGATGCCGTATGGCTTGAGCGCCTGGTAATAGCACTCCATGAGACTGTTGACCCCGGCTTTAGCAACCGAGTAGGGAGTGCACCCGGATGCCGCCATGAAACCCGACATCGAGGAAGTGCTGACGATATACCCGCCCTTGCCGGCTTTTATCATGCGCGGCACGAATGTCACCATGCCGTTGATGACTCCAATAAGGTTAACACCTATAACCCAGTCAAAATCTTCAAATGTCGAGGCTTCAGCCGGGCCGAAGGCATTTACACCCGCCGTATTGAATAACATTTGAGGCGGACTTCCGAATACTTTCTCCACCTCGTCGGCGGCTGCCGCATAAGCCTTGCGGTCGGTAATATCCAGTTTTATGGCGTGGACCGGGGCTTTTTTATCCTTGAAATACGCCATTGCCTCGTCCAGATGGTCCTGACGGATATCGGCAATAACAACCTTGCAGCCGGCTTCGGAAAACAACTTTGCCTGACCCAACCCGGCACCGGAGGCGCCTCCGGTTATGAATAATACTTTACCAGTAAAATCTTTCATTATTTCCTCCGATATATTGTTATATAGCGTAATATAAATAGCAAATAATTACAAATTATTCCCTTCCCCCTGAAAGCCTCAACACCGCGACTCCCTAATTATACAACGAGAAGCTATCTCGCTAAGAAGTTAACGCTTCAAAAACTATATACTAAACAGCCAGGACTTTTTTACCAGTCCGGCGGGCCTACCGGCTTCTGCTTGTCATAAATGTCATTGTATATTATGGTACCGAAGTTCTTCATAATCTCCCATCGTTTTTCGTTCCTTGGCTCATCAGGGACAGCCCGAACGAGAGCGTCGTGACGCGCGATATAACCTTTTGTGAACTCGGGATGGGTGTGGATGAAGAGGTCGTTACGTTTGATAGCCCGTAGTACGCGCTCACCGGTCTCTACCGGGTCCATCGTTACAACGTTGAAGTCCCCGGGCGGACGCCGGGGCGGAGCGCCTTTAGGAGGCGGAGGCATTTTTGGCGGCCAGGTTTCTCCCTCGTTGCGGAGGTGTTCCGGGCGATTCGTAAAAGAGGACAAGCCGAGGTTACCCATGGTTGGCCCGGGATACAGCACGGAAACCCCGATGTTCCTGTCCTGAAGCTCCGTGGCAAGACATTCCATCATGCCGGTTACGGCAAATTTGGTCGTGCAATAGATAGTGAAGTTAGCCGAGCCCATAAGGCCGCAAGTCGAGGATGTAGAAATAATATGCCCTTCCTCCCCGTGCTTCAGGATACGCGGTAAAATGGTCACCAAGCCGTTAATGACACCGCCAACATTGACACCCATGCTGTAGTCCCAGTCTTTGTAAGTCAATTTTTCCGTCGGGCCGCCGCCGGAGCCGACGCCGGCGTTATTGACCAGAACGTGTATCTTCCCAAAGACTTTCTCCGCCTCATCAGCGGCGCGCACATAAGCTTCGCGGTCGGTAACGTTAAAATTAATAGGGTGGACTTCACCGCCGTTTTTCTTGAAATATGCCATCGCCTCGTCAAGGGCGTCCTGGCGCATATCAACGATGACTACTTTCATGCCGTTCCTGGCGAATACCTTGGCAATCCCGAGTCCAATACCGCTGGCGCCGCCGGTGATAAAAGCTACTTTTCCTTTTATATCTTTCATGATTAATCTCTCTTTTCTTTCAACTATATTTTAATGCGATATACCGCAGGAACCGTCTTTGCAGACTACTGCTTCCGGCATACGCAGGGGTCTGGCGTCTTTCTTGATGCCGGCCTTAGGAATCCACGGGTCGATAGACACCGTCTGGAAATAGGAGAAATCGGTGACAACCCACATCGGATTCATTTCACCGCCGACGACGATGAAGTTCACCATCTCCGGGCGTTTAAAACGTGGATTCAACTCATTCACGAGCCACTCGCTTAACTTCATGGGGTTGTCGTAGCCTTCCTGCTTACAGCTCTTGGCTACCAGCGGGTCGATAACGAACGTAAATGAACCACCGAAGGGTCCGCTGATATTTTTCAAGACCTGCAGCATACGCGGAATCGGGCCGGTGTTAAAACCGAGGACAGTCCAGCCGCGGAAAAGGCTGACGGTACTCTCTCCGGACTTGAAGCCTTTACGCACGCTGAAAGGCTCCCAGACGCTGTTTTCCTCGTTCTCGGCGCAGCACATATTGTTATAATTGATTGTGGTCCCGGTACTGGCCGTGAAGGTGGCGCCGGGCCGCATATCCCCGAGGTTGATGGACATCAACGTCCAGGCTCTGCCGATAACGGAATTGGCGTAGTTGATCGGGCTCAAGGCGCCGAGACCAGAGTTCATCCCGATTTCATTGCGGATAGGGCCGTTTACCACCAT
>MGMT01000068.1:3032-12545 GCA_001796525.1 Chloroflexi bacterium RBG_13_51_52
CGGGTAAGGAGGGAAGGTCCAACGGAGATTCATACCATGGCTGCGGCCGTCGCGCTGCACATAGTCCGCAAAACGGGCGGTGACGATGGGTGCCGTGGGTACACCGTAGTCATTCTCCAGCGTGCGGGAAAATTCGGCGATACTCGCCGAACATCCGTCTCAGCCGCCCACGCCGAGAACAGCGGCGTCACCGTTTTTCTTAATTTCCACCCACAACTCGGGTTCATCGGTGAACATGCTGGTCTTCTTGTGGCGCACCACGGTTTTAACATCCGGACGGTTACGTTTAAACCAATCATCGAGTTCTTCGATAAACTCCTTGCCGCCGGCAAAGCCCGTGTTTACCAGGTAAACGGTCTTACCTTCCAGACTGTCCAAGCGCGGCGCCATCTTAAGGGCGCCCAGTTTTTCCGCCGTGTCTCTCGGCTGGTACACAGGGTCGTGAATAGCGAACATCGGTGAATCAACGTCCAGCCGCCGTCCGAAGATGCCAGTGGGCTGACCTATAGGGTCTAAAGCAGTTATTTTTGTCCCGTTCTTTTTCATCGCTCTCCTTATTGACTGATAAATTCCCTCTAACGATACGCTATCGTTGATTAAAATGTTAATGATGGTGGGATATATGAATCATGAAAGTGTTAGATAATATAATATACGAAATAATCTTATATTTCAAACTGATTTTTAATTATATAATTGATGGCTATACCCGGGCAATATATTTTACCGCAAGTGGAAGAATGGAGGGTAGCTTTTTATCCGTGGGGATGAAGCCGGAGAGGGGTGAAACAGTCTCCGCCGGCTATAAGGATAGGACTTCAAGAGCTTTGCGTATGATATATCTATAGAATCCTCTACAAGAACCGCTATTTAGAAGACAGTTTAATTTGTTTTATAAAGTTGGCTGTTGTCATTTACGGAACATTGATATTTAATTCTGCACTGTTTATTTTTTGTTTATCATCAAAATGCTATACTATCTGATGGGAAAGTGCGGGTTAACCGATCAGATAGAAATCAGATAAAATAAAGAAAAAGATCAAGGCTATAAGGTGATTACTGGCACTGATATTAACATCCAAAAAGAAGTCAGTTGTCGCGTTACGAACTCGGTACTGAAGTATCTGGAGTCCAAGGGATACGACTGTGATTCGATAACCGAAGGTCTTCCCTATCCTTATTCCAAAGAATATCTGTCTGATCCTCTAAACTGGGTCACTTATGAGATCAGGGAGATAATATGCCGGCGCGCCGCCGAACTGGCTAAAGACGATGCCATCATGTTCAAAGTAGGGCTGTCTACTCCGACACTCAACCCGCTCGGCGGTGTAGAGTCCGTCATCCGCAAGCTAACCGGCCCACTGATGGTGTACAGGTTTGTGCCTAAATACGCCAGGCTTTTTGACAGGATTTTCACATTTAAAACAACCATCACAGGTAAAAATACCGCTACCGTTGAAATGAGTACGGAAAAACCGGAATACAAACCGTCAAAAGACTCCTGCTATTATGCTCAAGGTATTCTGGCGGCCATCCCAACGTTATGGAATCTGCCTCCCGCTGATGTCCGTGAAAAGAAGTGCATGTACCAGCCGGAGCCTGGCGCGGTTAAAGAAGGCATTCAATATAAAACTGAAACCTGTGTATATGAGGTGCAATGGCAACCGTTAATCACCTGGTATCAAAGATTACGCGATAACTTCTTAGGTCAAGTGTTCCCGGTAACAAAAAGTTTTAAAGAGTTGGAGCAGAGCCTCCGCCATATTGACCAGAAAAACGTTGAGTTAATTGCCAGAAACAAGCAACTAGCCGCAGTACGAGAAATAGCTATTAGCGTTGATAAAGTAAGAACGATTGATGAAGCATTGAGTTTGGCCGTAGAGCAGGCAAGAGAAATTGAAGGGATACGCTTCGTGCTTGTCCAGATGCTAGATGAATCTGAAGAGTTTGTAATCACACCTTACCATTCAAAAATTCGTCCCCAATATAGATATATAGCGAATGCCATTAAAGCTCTGGGATTTGATATTGAAAATGAATTAGGGAAAAGCCCTACGAGCAGTAAACTCCGTTTCAAGTTATCAAAACTAAAGATAGCTCAAGATTATCTCAAAAATCCCCGGATTATGATTATGCCGAGTCTCGCGGAATTATTAGAGGGTGTTTTCCCACGTGCTCTATGTGACTCCATACAGACAATACTTGGGATTAAAAAACTTGTATTAATACCTCTTTTAGTTGAAAGCCAACTATGGGGAAATATACTTTACCTCTTAACTCAAGAAGTACCAACGGATATTCTGGAAATGATCAGTACACATTGCGCTCTTGCTTTGAACAACATTATTAATGTTGACAGCCTTGTAATGCGAAACACCGAATTAGTTGCTAGAAACAAGCAACTCGCTGCTGTACGAGAAATTGCCATCGGCGTTGATAAGGTGAGAACGATTGATGAAGTGTTGAGTTTCGCCGTGGAGCAGGCAAGAGAGATTGAGGGGATACGCTTTGTACTTGTCCAGAAACTGGATGAGTCCAGAGAGTATGTCATCACACCTTACTATTCAAAAATTCGTCCCCAATACAGGTATATGGCGAATGCTATCAAAGCTCTGGGATTTGATATTGAAAATGAATTAGGGAAAAGCCCTACGAGCAATATACTCCGTTTCCCCTTTAAAAAACTCAAGGCAGCCCAGGATTACACCAGAAATCCCAGGGTTATGGTTATGCCCTCGCTGGCGGAACTGCTCGACGGTATTTGGCCGCGGACTCTATGTAACTCGATACAGAAAATCATGGGGGTTAAAAAGCTGGTTATCGTACCGATTATGGTTGAGAGTGAATCATGGGGTAATTTACTTTTTTTCTTAAACGAGGACGTGCCGATAGATATTTTGGAAATGATTGGGGCACATTGCGCCCTGGCTGTAAAGAACATCGGTTACACCGAGGCTCTGGCTGAAGAAGCAGTCCGGCGGCATATCCTTGTGGACCAGTCTCTGGACGGGATAGTTATCCTCGATGATAAAGCCAAAGTAATTGAAGCAAACCAACGCTTTACCGAGATGCTCGGATACACCCCCGAGGAAGTCCGTGAGCTCCATACGTGGGATTGGGACGTTAAATGGAAACCCGAGCAGCTGCTCGAGATGGGACGTTTGGTTGATTCGAAAGGTTTACACCTGGAGACACAACACCGCCGCAAGGACGGCACGATCTTTGACGTAGAAATCAGCATCAACGGGGCCGTTTGCGCGGGGCAGAAGCTAATCTTCTGCGTATGTCGCGACGTCACCGAGCACAAGCAACTGGTAGAGAATATCCGCTATCACGCCAGCCTCGTTGAAACTGTCTCGGATGCTATTGTTTCCAGCGATAAGGATTATAAACTGATTAGCTGGAATAAAGGCGCTGAAGAAATGTATGGCTGGCGGGAAGAAGAAGTAATCGGAGGAAATATTCTCGATATTCTAAAGCCGGTTTTTCTGAATGTTACCCTGGAAGATATCCAGGCATTCTTAGATGAAAACGGCTACTGGAAGGGCGAATCGATTCACCAGAGGAAAAATGGTGAAAAATTGCATGTGTTAGATTCTATTTCCGTGAGAAGAGATGCTCAAGGCAATAATATAGGAGCGGTTACCGTTTTTAAAGATATCACCGAGCGCAAGAAGATGGAGGAGGCATTACGGGAATCCGAAGAAAGATACCGGACTATTTTTGAATCGGCTAATGATATACTGATTCTGATAGACAATAAAGGTAAAATAGTAGATGTAAACGCCAGAATCCAGGATATAGGCGGTTACAATCGTGAGGAATTGATAGGCAAGGATATCAGGTCACTATCCAACATAATGACCAAGAAAAGCCTGGCCATTGTTGCGATGAACTTCCTTAAAAGAATGGCGGGTAAAGATGTACCGTTCTATGACGTTGAAATGCTCAAGCAAAACGGTGAGCGCAGGGTAATACAGATTAGCGCTGTAGCGGTACACAAGGGAGATAAAATAGTAGGGGACCTGGCTATTTTAAGAGATATCACGGAGATTAAGCAAGCCGAGAAAAACCTCAAGTTGCAGAAGGTTTTAATAGACCGTGTGCTGGCTACAATACCAAACGCTGTGCTGCTTTTGAATAAAAACCTGAACGTTATAATGGCTAATCAAGCTTTTTACAAGCTTTTCAAACTTAAGAAGAATAGGGTTGAGAGGAAGTCTATCAATGAGATAATTATAATGCCAGATTTAGACCAGGCGATAAAAAAAATATTGGATAGTAAAGAGGAAAAAACAAGTGCTGAATTACGCTATACTATAGGCGTATCTGAAAAAATCCTGCTTGTTAATATATTCGCCATGAAAGAAGAGGATCTTTTACTGGTAATCAATGACGTTACGGAGGAGCGGGAAAAACAAGAAAGACTGTATCTCACGGACCGGTTGGTTTCGGTCGGTGAAATGGCAGCGGGTGTCGCCCATGAGCTTAATAATCCGTTGACCAGCGTCATCGGCCTGTCAAGCTTACTCGCGGAACAGAACGTGCCGGATGCCGTTAAAGAAGACCTGCGTGCTATTAATTCCGAAGCCCAGCGATGCGCTAATATCGTAAAAAATCTCCTTACTTTTGCCAGGAAGCACATCTCAAGGAAAGAACCGCTGCAGATTGCGGGAATAGTTGAAGATGTATTAAAACTGCGCGCCTATGAACATAAAGTAAATAATATATCTGTTGTAACTGCATTTCCGTCCGACCTTCCGGAGGTATATGCCGATTATTTTGAGATACAGCAGGTGTTTATCAATTTAATCCTGAATGCAGAGGCCGCAATGATTGATGCCCACGGCCGAGGCACGTTGAAAATAACCGGTAAAGCCGTCAATAATCACATTAATATTTCCTTTTCCGACGATGGCCCGGGAATTACCAAGGAAAACATGAGATCTTTATTCAATCCGTTCTTTACCACCAAAGAGGTCGGTAAAGGAACCGGTCTGGGACTAAGCATCTGCTATGGCATCGTAGGGTCACATGGGGGTAAGATATATGCCAAGAGTGAAAACGGAAAGGGCGCAACTTTTGTGGTCGAATTACCCACGACTGATAAATGAAGAAGGTTGAAGTATGACCCGGACAGAAAAAAATAAAAAGAAAATACTGCTTGTTGAAGATGAACCGATTGTCGGCCGGCTATGTACAAGAATTCTCAACGCCGAAGGCTTTGAGGTAGATTTTGTACCAGACGGGCGAATGGCCATGAGAGCAGTTGAAAATACAGACTACGACCTTTGTGTCTCTGATATCAGACTGCCCGGACTCACGGGTATTGAGCTATACGAACGATTAAAGGAAAATAAACCGGAGCTCTCGCTCCGGATGATTTTTATTACCGGTGACACGATGAATGTTAATGTCCGGTCATTCATACAGGAATCCGGCATTCCGTGTTTGATGAAACCCTTCACACCGGAGAAATTGGTCGCAGCGGTAAAGGCGTTATTGGAATAAGGCTTATTGCACGCTCAATCCTATTGGATTAACGAGAGCCGCGATGTAAAAAGAGACTCGCGGCTATTTCATTTACGCGACTCTGTCAGTTGAGACAAGCCGGGCAAGATTTAAAAGCTATCCAGGTTTACGGGCGCTTGCCAGGTAATTATCTTTGCCGTCATAAATCTCGATGTCTTCAAACCCGGCTTCGGAAAGCAACCGGCGCATATTATCATTCTCCGGAAAGAGATGGTCACGGATTTCCGGCAGGCTCCGGTGAATCTCATTTATCGCCCGGCGACATGAAGTATGACAGATAAACAGCCGTCCGTTTTTCTTGAGCAGATGGTGTATTTCTTTCAGGGCTTTCGGCTTATCCTGAAAATGGGGGAAGACGGAGTAGCAGACAGCCGCATCGAAAGTACTACCGGCAAGGCGACTTTCTTCGATATCGGCGCAGAGATAACGGATATTACCTTTAAAGTTCTTCGCCTCGGCTATTTTCAGCATTTCCTCGGCAAAATCGAGGCAGACAAGCTCCCCCTGGCGTCCTATCTTTTTCAGGAGGAAAGGCACGAATACACCCGTGCCGGTACCTACATCCAGTACGGTAGTTCCGGGCTTAATATCAAGGCGCGCCGCCATGGTTTTCAGCCTGGATTCGTCTTTTTCCGTCGCTTTATCATCCCAGGTAGCCGCTCTCGAATTAAAAAAGTCCTTGCTCAAGGCGCTTCTTCTCCCAGGGGTTTCTTCTGCCAGCGCTTCACCTTTCTCTTGGGCGAGGAAATAACCGCCAGCATAAAAATTACCGATGAAGTTATTACTATAGTGGCGCCGCTGGGAACATTAAAAAGATAGGAAATCAGCAGCCCGGTCCAGCCTGATAAAACGCCGAAGACAGCGGATAGAATAAACATCTTTTTCATGCTGTATGTAAGCTGGTAAGCCGCCGCGGCCGGGTTGAGAATCAGGCTGAAGATAAGCAGTCCGCCGATAGAGCTGAATGACGCAGTGATGGTAGCCCCCATTAACAACAGGATACTGTAAAGCATTAGCGTCGCCGGTATGCCTACGGCACGCGCCATATCGCGCTGGAACACCGTTGCCTGAATCTCTTTATAAAATATAAAAATAACGCCCACTACCACTACGGCTACTACTCCCAGGACCACGATATCGCTCCGGGTATTGGTGAGGATGCTGCCCCACAGCAGCTCGAGAGCCGCAGATTTCGGACCGGACATCAATCCCATGAAGAGGAAGGCGAGGCCGAGCATCAGCGAAAAGATGACCCCCACCGATGTCTCCGGATTAAGCTCCCCCCGGTCGGCAAGCGGACCGACAACGGCAGCCGCGCCGAGACTAAAGATGAAAGCCCCTATCATCGGATTGAAACCCAGCCACAGCCCCAGCAGCGCCCCGGCGAAGGCGGCATGTGACATGCAAACGCCGATAAAAGGCATATGCAGCAGCACCACGAACACGCCGATGATGGAGCAGGCAATGCCACCGAGAAAGGCGGAAAGCAATGCGTTCTGCATAAACGGGTAGGTGAAAATAGATAAATCCATCAATACAAACCTTTGAATATCAGACCAGCGCGGCTTCCCGGCGCCGTTTTTCCACCTCGGCAACAGGCAAATCGTAAAGCTGCCCGAGTTTTTCATCAGTCAGCAATGCCCCGGGTGAACCTTCGCCCCAGATAAGCCCGTCTTTCATCAGCACTACCCGGTCACAGGCAATGGGAAGAGCGCTTAAATCATGGGTCACAAACAGGGTGGTCAGTCCCCTAAGGTCGTGTATGCGTTTAACCAGCTCCATGATGTCGGTTTTCGCCCTCCAGTCCAGCGAAGCCGTAGGCTCGTCCAGCAGGAACAGCTCCGGCTCCTGCGCCAGGCAGCGGGCTATGGCAACCCGCTGCTGCTCTCCGCCGGACAAATGCCCGATGGGGCGCCGCGCCAGATGGGTCATGCCCACCAGCTCCAGTGCTGTATCCACGATTTTCCAATCGTGCGCAGCCGGCTTCCGGAACAGTCCAAGGCGACCATAACGACCTATCATAGCTACCTCGCGGACGTTCATCGGCATTCTGGGGTCTATGCTCTGCGCCTGCGGCACGTAGCCGACCTTTTTCCTTAGAGAATGGCCGTTGCCGGGAGTCAGTTGATGACCGAGTACGACCACCCGGCCGTGAAGCAGTTTACCCATGCCGTTGATGATAGTAAGCAGCGTGGTCTTGCCGGCCCCGTTAGGCCCGACGATTCCGATAAACTCCCCGTGTTTGACCTTGAGAGACACGCCCCGGAGAGCAATATCCTCGCGGTAAGATACTACAGCATTATCAATGTCTATGGAGTAACCGTTTAGATTATTTACGCTCGCCATAATCGCTTTCTATTCGCTGATGGAGCTTAATATTAGCTCTATGTTGTAATCGAGAGCTTTTTCCCAGGTATCGGTGTTCTCATAGCCGCCGGGAAAATTGGAAAGGACGATATGAGTAACTCCCAGTTCTTCGGCGAGGGACTTGCCTGATTCCCCACCCGTCTGCATGTTGTCGATAACCAGAGTCACCATTCCCGCTCTGCCCTGGTCCACCAGGTCTTTGATTACCTGCGGGGTAAATGTTTCCGGCCTGCCGTAGGTGGCGATAATGTTGAGTCCCGCCCATGCCACGAAACCGGCCTGCTGCTCATCGCACAGGACGTTGATTGCCGAAAGATTTACCTGTCCCAGCCTGGCGTTTACCTCTATTTCTTTAGCTGTTACCATAACCTTATATTCATCTGCGGCTTGCTGATATACCACGCTATTGTCGGGGTCTATTTGTGACAGAGCTGCGGCGATTCTATCGGCGGCATCCCGCTGTACCTGCGGTGTCATCCAGTTGCCTGCCAGTTCAACCTTGACAGTGATAAGGTCCTCATTATCGGCCGAGGCAATTAAACCATCGGAGAACTTTTCCCCCTGCCAGTTATGGAGAATGAAAAGCTGGGCGTCAGCCAGTTCCTGGACATCACCCGGCTTGACATCGAAATGCCCGGGGCATTGCGCCGGAGGAATGATATTGACTACGTTAACCTTGTCCCCCCCAACGCGCTCGACTATCTGGGCAATCAGGGATGTGCTGGTAACTATCTTCAATTTTGCGGATTTTTCCGTGGAACACCCGCCAAATAACACTCCCGCTCCCAGACTCAAAACCAGAATTGCGGCAAGAACAATACCTAATTTCTTCAAAACCTGTCTCTCCCTTCAATGCTTATAAACTGTTGGTCTCTAGTTACTATTTCTGCATTTTTCGCAAAGCCCGCTCATTACTATATGCTTGAAATCAGCGTTGAAATTATATTTTTCCTCGAGCAGGTCCTTTAAAGGTGTGAAAAGGTCTTCATCACACTTGATTGTCCGGCCGCACTTGCTGCATACAAGGTGATGGTGATGGCCTTCTTCCGAGTGGTGATAAATAAATCCTTCGCCGGTTTCGCTTTTATAAACACAGCCGTAATTTTCCAGGAGGTCCAGCGTGCGGTAGATGGTGGACTTGTTGACTCCGGGCATCTTCGCCTGGACATGCCTTATGATTTCTTCGGCGGTGAGATGCCCCCTGGCTTCGTGGATGATGTCCACGATCAACATCCGCTGGGGAGTTAATTTGAGTCCTTTTTCCTTTAAAGTTTTAACGCAACTCATTGTTATTGCACCTGGTTGCAATTATATCGTGAAACACTCACTTTCGTCAAGCAGGAAAATTGACAATAGTGAGTTGTAACTGTTATTATCCCGCTGAACAACTGTAAAATTGATTTACATCGTGAAAGGAGGGTGGATGGCGAATAAAATCATAGTGCTTACAAAGGACGGGCAGTGGCTGGAGTTAGAGAACTGCTTTGTTGTGGGTGCTATTGAGTATCCTGATAAAGTGGTGTACCACAAGTACTTTTTTGCCAAATGTGAAAAAGAGACCATAAAGGAGATGTTTAACAGAGCTGAAAAATACGTTAATGAATTAAAAAAGGA